>PUNW01000357.1 GCA_003552665.1 Spirochaetaceae bacterium
AACAGGTGCGCGCCGAGCGTGACCGCGCTGCGTCTGAGATCGCCGAGCTCCGCGGGCGAGTGCAGGGCTCGCTCGGCGAAATCCCCGAGCAGCTGCTCGCCCTTGAGACACAGATAGCCGAGCTCGAACGAGAGATCGACGAGCTGAACCGTAAACGCGAAGCGGCCGGTATCGCCGCCGAGATCTTCACCGAGATCAGCGCCGACAGCGATCACGTACTCGAGGATCTTGCGGGCGATATCCGGCGACAGCTCGCCTCGATCACCGGAACCGAACGTCACCTGACGCTCCCGCGTTTGGCAATTGAAGCTGCCGAGGTCGTCGATGCCGGCGGGACCGCGCGTGCTCCAGCGCAGCTGTCGAGGGGGACCCATGATGCGTTTCTGTTTGCCGCCCGTATCGCCCTGGCGCTGAAGATTAGGGACGGCGGCGGGCTGCTGGTCCTCGATGAGCCCTTCGTAAGCTTCGACCGGGAGCGTACTCGCGGCGCACTCACGCTGCTGCGCGAGGTCCACGCCGAGCACGGTACGCAGCTGCTGCTCTTCACGAAAGACGAGCGCCTGCTCGAAACCTGCCGCGAGGTATTCGGCGGTCTCCACTGCCATCGCCTGGACGGCCGAACCTCTTTGCAAGCGGAGTAAGATCATGCATATAACCCCTCGCTGTCCGTATTTCGGCGCCTGCGGCGGGTGCACGACCCAGAACATCCAGTACCGGGAGCAGCTCCGGCGCAAACGCGACGCGCTTGCCGGCTTGCTCGGTACCGAAGAGATCACGGTCTTCAGCGATGCTGAGTACGGCTACCGGTCACGTGTCGACATGCCGTTTCACCCGCAGGGACTTGGCTTCCGTCGCCGCGGGCGCTGGGACCTGATCGAAGACATCGAACAGTGCGCCATCGCCGAGGGTACAGTCAACCGCCTGGTCGCGGCGGTGCGCGCCGCGTTTCCGGCGCCGGACGCCTTTGACGTACGGCACCGAATCGGGACACTGCGGTACGCAGTAATCAGGGCCACCAGGCTGGAGAGCGCGGTGACGTTTATTCTCAACCCCGAGTCGCCCCGGGTTCGCGAAGCCGGCGACGCGGTGCGAGCCTTCGCTGCGTCAGGGGCAACCGATAACGTCCTCCTCGGCTATGTCCCGCCGAATACCGACCACAGCGTCACCGATGATTATAAGGTGGTTCTGGGCAGCGCGCACCTGGAGGAAGAGCTTCTGGGACTCCGGTTTCAGTACCATTCTCAGGGTTTCTTCCAGGCCAACCGCGAGCTGACCGAAGCAATGCTTCGCTACAGCTGCGAGCGCTTCGCAGAGCGCACCGACGGCTCGGGAGAGCTCGTTGATCTGTATGGCGGGGTCGGCCTGTTCGGCATCGTCAATGCGGCAGTGGGCGGCCGTCTTACGGTAGTTGAGCAGGACGCGCGTTCAGTGCAGTGTGCCGAGCGCAATATCGCACGCCACCTTCCCGGAGAGCACCGCGCGGTCGCCCGCCCGGCCGAACAGCTGCTTTCGCTCCCGCTCGCACGCCCGCTGTATATGGTAACCGACCCGCCGCGCGCCGGCATGCACCCGCGTGTGCTGCGCGTACTCGACTATCTGCAGCCCGACGTATTGCTATACATCTCCTGCAATCCCGAGCGTCTCGCCGACGAGATTCCGCAACTCTCGGGATATCAAGTCGCTTCGGCCGCGTTGTTTGACCTTTTTCCGCAGACACCGCATTACGAGGCCGTAGTTGAGCTCGTGGCCCGCTCCCCGCTGAAGACCGCTGCTCCACGCACCGCAGCGTTCGCTTCCCCCACCGAGACCCGCCGCCGGGTTTTCCGGTTTACCACAAACCCGGGGATCGAGAACGACGTCACCCGCGAGCTCACACGGGTGTTGTCCCCATCCGCGGAGTCGGAAGCCTCCTTCCGGAGCATCGAGAAACCGTTCGCGCTCGCCGGAAACGTGTTTCTGGAGTGCACCACCGACAAAGCAGCCGCGCAGCTCGAGACAGCCATTCCCGCTCTACGCTCTATTTATCACGCGATCGAGCATCTGCATCACTTTACGCTCAGTGATGCCGACCCGCTGGGATCGATCCGCGCACAGCTCGAGCAGCTGTCCGTCCCGGAGATGGAAGCCGCCCTGAGCTTCCGGATCACCACCAACCGTAGCGGCGATCATCCTTTTTCGAGCTACGAGGTACAGCGCGAGGCCGGCGCGGTGATCAACCGGCTCTACGGCACGCCGGTAGACCTCGAACACTATGAGCTCGAGCTGCGGGTGGATGTGATCGAACACTACTGCCTGATCGGGCTGCAACGCACCCGCGAACCGCTCGACCGGCGGTTCCCGTGGCGGTTCAGGCCGCGGGTTACCCTCCGAACTCCGCTCGCGTTTGCGATGCTGCAGCGCGCCGGCGTTCTGCAGGAGCACGGTCCGCGGCGCCTGCTCGACCCGTTCTGCGGCTCAGGCACCATCCTGGTCGAAGCGGCCGACCTTGTCGACGAGCTCGAGATCGAAGGAAGCGACTGGACCCGCAGTGCAGTAGAGGGTGCAATCGACAACCTGGAGGCCTGCGGATACCGGGAACGCGTGCGCGTGACACATGGAAACGCGCTCGCCATTGCCGATCGCTATCCGGAAGAGCAGTTCGACTACATCGTCACCAACCCTCCCTACGGGGTGCGCCTCGGCAAGAACATCGAGTTCCGAAGCTTCTACGAACGCTTTCTCACGGCTGCCTTTACGGTGCTCAAAAGCGGTGGGCGTCTGGTTCTGCTGGTAGGGCCGCGTCGTGCGCCGTTCGAGGCGGTGCTCCGCGAGCAGGGGACCTTCGAGGTAGAGCACACAAGCGTTGTGGAAAGCGGAGGAGTCTACCCGTCGCTGTTCGTGCTGAGGGCGCGCTCCCAGAAGGACCGCAGTCGTACGAAGTACTCTTCACCCGCAACCTGATACGTGTCGTTATGACCGGCGCCGGGAATGGGGTAGAACTCCTTGGGCTCCGAAGCGGCTTCATAGAGGCGTTCCCCGTGCGCAAACGGGACCACCGTGTCGTTCTCGCCATGGATGATCAGAAGCGGCGCTTCGATCTGTTCAACCTTGCGAATCGACTTGAATCGGGACCGAATCACCCGCTGTACCGGCAGAACCGGCAGCATCTCGCGCGCCATCTCAGCCGCCGAAATGAACGGGGCTTCGAGGATCACGCCCGCGACCTCGCGCCGTGCCGACAGGTCGGCTGCGACCGCGCTGCCGAGACTGCGCCCAAACACTATGATGCGCTCAGGCGGAACGCCGCGGTGCTCGGTCAGCTCGCGATAGGCGGCCTCGGCGTCCCGGTACAGGCCCGCCTCTGAGGGCCGTCCCTCGCTGCGCCCGTAGCCGCGATAGCTGACGATGAATACGTCGGCTCCGGCCTCGGCCAGCAGCTCGATATTGTCGTGCCGATGCGTAATATTCCCGGCATTGCCGTGAAAGAACAGCAACACCACTCCACTGGGGTTTTCGTGCGCCTCGGCATACCACGCATGGAGCCGCACACCATCCTCAGCCTCGAACTCCACCTCCTCACGGCTGTAGGCACGCGGCGCCGCGTCCCAATCACCGCCCGGGTAGCGCACCGGGTGGTACACGATGCGATCCTCGAACACGCGCACCAGTCCGAAAACCGCCGCAAAGAGAACGACTACCCCTGCAATTATCTTGAGGAACTCCGTGCTCACGAGAACAATTCTCTCGTACCGCGCTCCGGCATGTCAATTGTTGACAAACGTATATTCATGCAGTAGAACTCAATAAATTTAACGACTTCCGCGGCATTCCGGAGAAACACATGATTAACATCGCAGAACTGATTACTTTCTTTCTCTATTTCGTGCTCCTCATGGTGTTGGGGTTTCACTTTTTCCGGCGCACGAACACGATTGAGGACTACCTGCTCGGCGGACGCCGGCTCGGCAAATGGGTCACGGCCTTCTCCGCTCAGGCAAGCGACATGAGCGGCTGGCTGCTCCTCGGCCTGCCGGGCGCGGTATTGCTCGGTGGCCTCAACCAGAGCTGGATCGCCATTGGGCTGCTGATCGGCACGGTTGCCAACTGGCTGCTGGTTGCGCCGCGGCTGCGGGTGTACACCGAACAGACCAACTCCATTACCTTGCCGAGCTTCTTTGAATCGCGCTTCAAAGATCCGAGCGGAATGCTGCGGATGTTCTCGGCAATCATCACGCTGTTCTTCTTCACGATCTATGCCTCCTCAGGATTGGTGGGAGCCGGTCGTCTGTTTGAATCGATGTTCGCGATCGATTATCAGGCTGCGGTACTGATCGGTGGGGCGGTGATTGTGCTTTACACCTTCCTCGGCGGATTCCTGGCGGTTTGCTGGAGCGATCTATTTCAGGGTGCTTTGATGGTGATCGCGATTACCATCGTCCCACTGGTTGCGTTCAACATAGCCGGCGGCATCAGCAGCATCGGCCAAGCGATGGCCGAAGCGGAGATCTCGGCATCGCTCATCCCGCCCGGTGGCGCCCCGTTGCTCGCAATAGTCTCGACCGCAGCCTGGGGCCTGGGCTACTTCGGACAGCCGCACATTCTCGCGCGCTTCATGGGAGCGCGCTCGGTCTCGGAGATCTCGAAATCGACTGTTATCGCGGTCATCTGGGTCGTGTTCTCGTTGGCCTTCGCGGTGGCTGTCGGATTGGTCGGCATTCCACTGTTCCCGGAGCTGAGCGGGCCGGCTGCCGAGACGGTGTTCATTCATATGGTTCGACTGGTGTTCCACCCGTGGGTGGCGGGGGTTCTCCTGGCCGCCGTGCTGTCGGCAATCATGTCGACGATCGACTCACAGCTGCTGGTATCATCCTCGAGCTTGACCGAAGATCTCTACAAGAAGGTGCTGGGGCGCGAGACCAAGCCGCGCGAGCTCTTTCTCGTCGGAAGAATCAGCGTCATCGTGATTGCACTCATCGCGATGGGGCTGGCAATGAACCCGCAGGCCACCATTCTCGGACTGGTCGCGTATGCCTGGGGAGGCTTCGGCGCGGCGTTCGGTCCGGTGATCCTGATGGCGCTCTTCTCGCGCCGCACGACCTGGAAGTCGGCGCTCGCCGGTATGCTCTCGGGGACCGTGGTGCTAATCGCCTGGGACGCAGCCGGCCTGGGCGCGGTGATGTATGAGATCGTTCCGGGCTTCATCGCCAACTTCGCGGCAATCTTTATCGGCAACGCGCTCACGCAGCAGGAGGATCTCGAGATCCTCACGGATTTCGACGAGCAAGTCGCTACCCTGAAAGCTGAGCTGTAGTCTGGAGCCGCGCGGTTATCGCGGCTCCACACGCGCAGATACACGCGCGGCTCTGCGCGACCCCGCCGGTCGCTGCCGTCTCTCAGACGACCGGCGTTCAATGCTCCATGATCGTGATCTCCACCCGCCGGTTGCGCCTGCGACCTTCGGGGGTGTCGTTATCTGCGACCGGGCGCTGCGCTCCGAAACCACGCGTCATGATCTGATCGGTGGTGCGCACGCCGCTGTCAAGCAGATACTGTCCGACCACCTGCGCTCGACGCTCGGACAGCTGCCGGCGGCCGGCCTCGGTGCCGGCGAGGGCTGTGTGGCCGGTTACCATGATGTCGCGGTCCGGGTAGCGCAGCAGGATCTCGGCAATCGCATCCAGCTTCGCGCGCTCAGACAGCAGCAGCTCGTCCGAATCAGGCGCGAACTGAATGTTCTCGAGCGAGATCGTTACCCCGTCTTCGTCACTGGCAACGCGGGTGTCCTCCACTCCCCGCTCTTCGAGGTCACGCTCGATCTCGGTCCGAAGGGTGTCCCGATCCAGCGGGTCGGACTCGACAACGCGCGCTTCGGCCGTCCCGGAGAACTCGAACGTGCGCCCGTCGGTAAGCGCAAACACGAGCGCGTAGTCCTCCTCATACGAATGCGGTCTGCCGGCCAGGTTGTCCCAGTACAGCCGTTGGTCGGCGTACCCCGTGATGGTGTGCGGGTATACCTGTTGCGTACGGACGCCTTCGGGTCGATGCAACACGTTGTACCGCATCTCGATCACGTCGAGCTCCTTGCCGTCGCGTTCCTCGCGGCCGGCATAGCGATACTGTACCGTGATCGGAAAGTGAAACGCCTCCGGGATCCCAAAACCGCGCCGAAAGTCATGCACCTCGGAACCTTCGGCCGTCCAGGTATCACCCGGGGCAAGCTCGTGCTCCGGAAACACCGGGACATCGCGCACCACCGGCATGAAGTAGTGCGGCTCGATGTCGTAGTGTCCGCGGGCATCACGCTCGAACCGCGAGGTGTAATCCTCACCCCACGCGAATACCTGCCCGGCCCGAAAGGCTTCCTCGGAGGTCCGGAACGTCGCCTCGATCCTGCCGCGGTCGCCGTCGACCGCGGTAACCTCAATCGCAATACGGTTCAGGATCCGCGCCTCATGCGAGAGGCGGCCGTTAATTCGAACCTCCTGATCGACCGTCGAGAGGATTCGATAACGCTCGCCCTCTCTGTACCGAAACTCAAACTGCCGCGCTTCGCCGTACAAGCTCACCGCAGCGAACAGTCCGAGTAGCAGCCCGACTGTGGGCCGCGTCAGCCAGCTTCTTTTCACCTTATTCCCCCGCACTCCCGGCGTTGCAGTCCCTTTTATAATACATCAACAAGCTCCATATTACCACGAACTTGACAAAGGCTATAGGGGTGGATACATTAACACTACAATACAGCATAGACATCGCGGGTGATTCAGCGTGCCGGTTACCGAACCAACCTCCCAAGAGCATGAGCTTCACGATTTGATTGCAGCTACCGCCGATACCACGGCTCGCTCACCGCAGGGGTTCGCCCCTTTGGCCGCAGCCATCTACCAAGCAACCCGCGCAGGCGTGGACTTCGTCATAGAAGCTCCTGAGCAGGAGGTAACCGCGCTGGAATTGCTCGTTCCGGCAATCGCAACGCTCCGTAAACGCCGTTACACAACCCAGTGCTGGATTATATCATCGAACACCGATCGAATTCGTGGCGTACTCGAGCTCGCTGCACAGGCGAGCGCATACCAACATCCGGATAACGGCTGGCGTGGACTGTCGGCCATCGGTCTGTACGGTAAGACAGCTACGCGAAGCCAGTCTGAACAGCTCGCCGATTGCCCGGACGTCATTGTCGCAACTCCGGAAAGACTGATAGATTTCCAGCGCCGAGATAGCATTGACCATAGCGGCCTGCGGCTGGTCGTGATCGACGAGCCCGGTGCTGCGAACGCCGGTAGTTTCAATGCTGATATTCAGTTCATCTATTCCAAAGTTCGATCTGTTCCGCTTACCTGCGTGGTCACACCGGCTTTTCACCCCGAGCTGTCGGAGCTCGAGCTCATTCTGTCACGCTCGAGACGCATCCCGGGTTCACAGTGGCAACCGCGCACCAGTTACGACCACGATACTCAATACGGAGCAGATCGGGCGAACCATCACCAACAGGAGCGTGCTGTTATGTCAAGACACGGCAGTATCGACGAGACCGCCCTTAAGGCCCAGGTTGACGAGATCCTCCGCCAGATTCTGGAAGACGAGGATCCGGAGGAGCTGAACGCTTATAGAAAGCTCGTGAAGAAGTACGTCCCGTTCTCGCGCCGCGGGTACTTCACCGCCTATCTTTTCAAGTACGCCGGCTCAGAGAAACCGAAAGGGCGTAAGAACAGCTCGAACGGCGACTACACCAGCATATTCGT
>PUNW01000394.1 GCA_003552665.1 Spirochaetaceae bacterium
CCCCGTCTGGCGTTCGCGCCGCTGGCGGCGCTTCCGGCGCCTCGCCGCGCGCTACATCCCCCGCGAGCGCTACTTCCGCGAGGTCACCGCCAACCGCTTCGCCTTTCAGCACAACCTCACCGGCGCGGAGCTCCCCTACGCCGCGGCCGTACTGGAGCTCCCCGAGGCGCCGTGCCTGCGATTCTGGGCACATCAGGTGGCGCGCCACTGGGACCCGGCGCAGGGGCTCCTCTCAGCCGCGACCGAGGATCCCGAGACGCTCGCTGCCCGGGTCTATGAGTGCGTGTATCTGGTCGACCGGCTATTCGCTATACTCTCGAACGAGCCGCCATGATACGCTATCACTGTCGCAACGCAGCCGGCAGTCACGTGAACACCGGACGGCTGCGCTCAACTTGATTGTGAGCGTGATGGGTTCAAAGTCCAGGGGGCAGACAGGTGAGCAGGAAACTCCGCAAGACCGGCAAGAGAGTATTCACGACGGCCGCAAAGCTCGGCCGGAAATCAGGTCTGAAGCGCGCCATCCGCAAAGGAAGCCGGGCTCTCGGCGAGCGGGTAATCGGCCCGGCAAACCGCTGGTACACAACGCTGCAGGGACGTCGCTCGAACAGCGTGCTTGCCAACCCGTTCACGACGGTGATTCTTCCTGTGGAGCTCATCCGCTTCAGAACCACGTTGAGCCATTCGAAACTGCGCGAGCAGAGAACGCACATCGCCGGCATCAAGCTGCGTCGCCGGATGGTAGGTGCGGTGTTGAGCGGAGACTGGGACCTCGAGCGAAAGCCGTTTTCCGAGGGCACGAGCAGCCTCCGGGCGTTTGAGGAACGCTTTATCGAGGACAAAGACTGGGAAGAAACAATCTACTACACGGTGTTCCACGGAAAAGACGGCCCGTTCAAGGGCTGCGATACCTGGCAGGAGTTCAAACAGCGACAGCTGCAACGCTGGGAAGAAATCTTCCGAGAAATGCAGGCACGCGGTTACAAATCACAGGCCGAACTAGGCAACCCTCCGGAGGAAGAAGTAGAGGTTTGCGTGGGCCGCAACGGAGAAATCATCGAGGTAATCGGCAACCACCGCGTCGCGATGGCAACTATCCTCGACATTCCGGAGATTCCGGTAATTGTCAACGTCTGGCACAAGCGCTATATCGAACACGTCGAGAAACAGCTCGACACCGCCATCCTCACGCCCACCGAGGCGATTCGGCCGGTACTCGAGCAGGCCGGCGGGTGACCCTTGCGCTTTAGCTTGACCGCCGTAAATAGCGCGGGTCGGGCAAAGTTCGTGGCAAGGGTCAATCCGTGCCGGCCGTGGTCCAACCGCTCAGCCCGCGTCTCGAAGCAAGCGTTGCATCTCCGAAGAAAATCTTCGAGTGGACAGCGCGTAATCGAGAACGGCGTGCCAGTCATCGGCGTAGTGTTCGCGTATGAAGGAGCGATGCTGCTCAGGCAGCGCGAGGGGTGCGGCCGACCGGCGGGCGAGACGATAGGCGCCCCCGTGGAACGATTGAATTATGCGGCGCGCAGCCTTGCCACGAAAGGCTCTTACGAGCAGCCGGTTAGTCTTGAGCAGCCGGTGAGCCTGGGCGGCGTTCACCCCTTCGTTGTACTTCCGGTCGGCGGCGGCGCCCAGCTGCGGCATTGGAGTGCCGAACAGCTCGGCAAGCTCGGCGAGCAAACCGGGAAGCCCGTGCTGTAGTTCTTCACAGAAAAAGACGAAGGGCTCGGACGCGAACGCTTCTCTAGTCCAGCGCAGGCGGTCGTACTGCATGAGGTCGCTCCGCTTTAGGACTCCGGTCTGGTTGGGGGAGATATCGTAGAACTCCTCCAACGAAGCCGTTCCGCCGTACTTGAGGTAGTGCTTGTACAGCGAAAGGAGCCAGCTCCCATGTTGACGAAAACTGAGCAATGGGCGTGCATACGGAAAGACCCGCGCAAGTTGGGTGATCTGCTCGTACTGCCGCTCGGCCCACGGCTGGCTTCCGGAGTATGCGGTCTTTAGGCTGCCGGAAAGGCTTTCATTCGATACAAGCACGTTCTTCTCGCCCGCCTCGGGCGAACTGATGGCGAGAAGCGGATTCTCCCGGAAGGGCCGCCCTGCATAATGGATCTCCGGCCAGAACCGGAAGATCGCTTTCTGCATGTAGGTAGTACCGGTCTTGTGTAAGCCGATATGAAGAAACAGCTCCATATCCTCACTCCTTCCGCCCGTTCATGAGCATCCAGTTAGCCGCCGGACTGCTCCCGGAGGTTACACGATACACCTTATACCAAACTGCACCTGCAGTCACCTCTCGTGGCCGCACCACGGTTTTGGCCGCTAACCTACCACATGGCAGCTTCGCAGTTGACGCCCCGATGGGCAACGGGGATAATCGCCGCACAAACACCTGCCCCAGCGGACAGGCGGATGATCGTCACTCGGAAGAAAGCGAAGTCTATTCTGAAAGAACACCTTGTACTCACGATTGACCCCGCGCGCGTGTTGTGGTCCGGGGGCAGCCAGGATCCACTCAAAGAGTATATCAGAACCCGTTATGCCGGAGCACCGCTTATCCTGCAACGAAGCGCGATCAAGTGCGTACGAACGATTCACCCGTTCGTGGTCCCGGGTCGTTGGTTTCCCGCAGCTACGCCGCTTGAGGCGCTCGATAAGTACCGGAAGGTTGCCGACGTGGTGGAGAAGTATCCACGTTACCAAACAAGCGCGTGGTATCATGAGCTCCTGAAAACGCTCGCCGACGAAGGAGCGGCGTTTCACAAGCGCATCGTGATGAGAAGCCGGCGTGAGATCGATGATTTCTTTGTGCGCTACGTTCTGCCGTTGATAGAAAGCATGCGGGACGAAGGTTATCGTGGCGACAAGGCGCCGGACCCGCTTTACGTGCTGATCGGATCGCACGGAGAGCTTTACAAAGCCGGCCAGGGCAATCACCGGTTTTATGTCGCGCGTCTGGTTGGGGTGCGCAGGCTCCCGGTGCGCGTCACCGCTGCTTCAGCCCCTCCCGGTAATGCGGCCAACCGGGACCAGCGCGAGCGAGTGTGCCTCGACGCCGACGCCTCCTCGGGCTATAATGGCGCCACACGCACGAGTGGGAGGAATGAATACTTAATGAGCATGATACGAACAACACGGCTGCAGCGCGCGTGGGCGTTGACGCTCGCTCTGATGCTGCCGGCTGCGGTCGGGCTCCTGCAGCCGAATGAGGTCCACGCCGGTGATCCTCGCGCGGAAGATACAGACCGCGACGGCTTCTTCGCCGATGAACTCCACCGCCCACAGGTAACCACGAATCTTGAAAGCGAGTTGTATGAGTATCTCTCGATGTGGAACGACCGCGGCTATATTCGCGGGCGGCTGCCGTACCTGCGCCCCTATCCGCCGCAAGTGATGCGCGCGGCGCTCGAAGAGGTGATTGAGCGTGCTCCGCAGACGCACGCACGCCGTGCGCGGGAGTTTCTACGTGCCATAGACCGTGAGCCGGGGCTTCACTTTCTCGGCGAACACCATAGCTCGTTCAATGACGACGGTGATTATTTCAACGCTACCGGTGCTGCGGTGCAGTCGACCGGCTTCCTTCTCGACAACCTCGCGATAAGCGGAAGCCTAGGGATGTACATGTTTGACGAGACTCCGTTCCGCGGCACGGTGCGCGACGAGGACCGCACCAAGAGTGAACGCGTTTGGGTGGATGACGTGCACCCGACCGGAAGCCGCATGGGCTACGATTACATGCGTGACGATAGTGTGTTCAACGTTGCCGGCAGGGAGTTACTCGGCGCCCTGAGCGTTCAGGGCGTGAGCGCGTTTGGATCTGAGAACGTCTACGGTCAGGTCGGGCTCACACGCAACACCTATGGGCCCTTTTACGACTCGGGGACCATCCTGAGTCAGAATGCCTCGCACGCCGGACACTTCTCGTTCACCTATCGTTCGGACCGCTTCACGTATCAACATCTTCTGCTTGGTTTGGCAGCCACTCCGGATGACGGTTTTGCGCCCGACCCGCGCGGCGACGGCCGCGGCGACGGGGTGGGTCCGTCGCAGGGAATCCGCCCGGATAAGTACCTTGCGTTCCACAGCCTTACGTTTCACCTGCTCGACTGGCTGGACTTCAGCCTGCACGAGAGTATCACCTTCGGTCAGCGCCTGGATCCTATCTACCTCGTACCGACCTCGGTGCTGATTTACAACCAAATCATCTACGGCGAGAAAGACAGCGCATTTCTAGGCTTCAGCGTAGACGCACGCCTACCGATGGACTTTGCCACGAGCGCCTCGCTGTACGTGGGTGATGCGGGGTTCGGCGATCTTGCGCGGCTGGACTTTGACACGCGCTACAAGTTCGCCGCTCAGGTCGGAGGCCGCTGGACGCCGATGCGTGATGTGGTACAACGCGTGAGCGCCGATTACACGATGGTGCTCCCTTACACCTACACGCACCGGCGCAAACCGGTCGGTGATGGTGCCCTATACGAAACCCAGCATGACGACGCAAGTAACACCTCCGATGTGAACTACCAGAACTACACCCACCGAGGGCACTCGCTCGTGGACCTGGACCCCAACTCAGACCGCCTGCGGCTGCAGACTCGGCTACGACCCCACCGTTTTGTGCGGGTGAACCTTCTCGCGGCCTTCATGCGCCATGCGAACGCCACTCCTGACGACAGCGTCTACGATGACGAGCCGGGCGAGAATGTGGGTACCACCGACGGGACGGTCAACGACTCCGGTTACCGCGATGAGGACTCGAACCTCTACGACGAGTGGCGCTTCCTCAAGCAGGATGTGATCGAGCGAGTCATACAGCTCGGCTTTGATACCGAGATCACGCTACCGGTAGAGGTGGAATGGCTCACCGCAACTCGCGGCACCCCCGGCACACTCACCTTCGATTTCGGCTATACGTTTGAGTATGGCTGGAACCGCCGGCCGCGAGGCGCGGGCGTGATCGTCGGCTGGCCGTCGCACGAGGACATCGACGATGCCGAGCGCCTGATTCGCAACCAGCCGACGCCCGAGAAAGGGAACCACGGCGCGCGCCATTTCGGCCGCTTTGGGTTTTCGCTCGCCTACTGAACCGACGACTCGTGCAGCCTCATGGGAACGTGGCCAAGGCCGGCAGAGTATGGAAGTCTGGGATTTCACCCGCCTCTTGAGTTATAGTTGGAGGCAACTATGAGGTACACACGACAGCGCATTCGGACCATTGCTTCGGTTGCTGCTTTTGCAGCCTTCGCGGTGGCCCTTGCAGCCGCTGATACCGGGCGCTCAGAGGAAACCAACGGGACTGCACGCCCGCAGCGGTCGGTTGATACCATTCTCGGTGAGCTCCGACCGAACTTACGCTCCACGCAAACGCTTGACCGCGAGCAAATCCAGGAGATGTTCGACTACGGCGCCGACGAGGGCTACATGATCTTTGAGGTGCTCAACCAGATGACGATGTACCTCAAGGAGCGCAACATGCGCGCCGCGATCCTCGGCGAGGACCTACGCGAGGCTGAGAACCGCTTCAGTCTGGGCGACGAGCAGATCGACGTGCTTCTGCCGGTTTCCAAGATAGACCGGGTTGAGCTGGGACGGACCTTCGGCGATCATCAGGCACCGTTCGATGTGTATATGAACGAGGAGCACACGGATTTTCTCGACGTTGCCTATTTCGACATGGAGAAGCACTTCGGCTTTGCCACGGTGGAGGAAGACCTCTTTGCCGACGGCTTCGGGGTGCGTGCGCGGCGCGCGTTCCTGCGCTTTCGGATGAGCCACATGGAGCTTCAGGGCGACCGGCGCATCAGGGCTCACGTCCACCGCTTCCCGCGATCGCGCGGCATGCGCTTCGACGCTATTGAGCGCCTGTAAGTACACCCGTACCGCTTCCTCTACGCATCGCAACCTTCTGAAGCAGCTGCTCCCACCGTGGCATCGCCACCTCGGCCCGGTGGGCGGCCACCGCGTGACGGGCACGCCGGCCGATATGCCGCCGCAAGCGCGGCGTGGTGATCAGCTTGGCGAGCGCTTCGGCCAGCAAGTCCACCTTGCCGGCGGGCACCAAGAGACCGCTGCTGCGGTGCCCAACGAGCTCACGTGGACCCACCGGACAATCGAACGCAACCGCGGGTAGTCCGCCGGCCATCGCTTCCAGAAGCGAAAGCGCAAACACTTCGCTTCGCGACGGTAACGCGAAGACTTCGGCCTCTGCGTACACCGGCGGCATGTCCTCCACCGCTCCGGTGAAATCCACACGGTGCGCGAGATCAAGCTCATCGGCGAGCGCAAGGAGCCGTCCGTGCTCAGGGCCGTCTCCGAAGATGCGCAGCCCCCACTCGGGAAAGTCAGTGCGTATTCTCGCGTAAGCCCGCAGAAGCAGATCAAACCCGTTGTGCGGGCTGAGGCTTCCGGCCGCCAGAATGAGTGGTGCCCTCTTCACATCTTCCGTACCCTGCGGCCAACCGGCTTCGGCTTCCCCGCACGTCTCATGCACTCGCTGCAGAATGGGGACCGGCAGAGTCTCCACATGCCGCGGGGACGGTTCGGTGCGCTGGAGCTCCCGCGCAACGCGCTCGGTGGCGGCGACGGCCCAATCGGCGGTTCGAAGCGCCTTGTGGTAGGCCCGGGCGGGCGCGGCGGCCGGATCTGCGGCCGCAACCGCGACCACCGGCAAGCGGCAGCGACGTGCGGCGGCCACCGCGTCGAGCGCCTCCCCACCGGCGTCGGCGAACACCAGCACCACATCAACACCAAGCTCCGCAAAGCGGCGCGCGAGCTCGCGCCGCGCCCGCCCGGCGACGCGCTCAATCAACCTCCCGGCTGCTTCGGCAACCGAAGCTCCCGCGCCGGAGGCGGCCTCGGAGTCCGCGCCCACCGTCCGTGTGTCGGTGTCAGTGTCAGGCCTTTCGCCGCCGAGGGCGATATGCAGCACCTCGGGGTGAGGGGAAAACACATACGCCTCGCGCGCCCCGAGGGTAATGTAGACAACATCGCCCCCGCGGGCCGCCCAGTATGAGGCCATATCGCAGGCGAGGCGCTGAACGCCGCTCAACGGCGGCGCGTAGGCGAGAACGGCAACTCTCACGGCTTCCTGTAAGGTACTTAAGCCCAGCGCCGCACGACAAGCCGCAGCCCGGAAGCACGCTTGCGCGCAGCGCCGCGCGGGGGCCTCGACGCGCCCGCCCACGCACGGCATTCTCCGCAGCGCGGCGGCACACCGCCCGCGTTGCCGTGGCGGGAAGCTTGCGCTATAGTGGGCGCAATGGAGAGTCCTTTGAAGGTCGCGGTTGTGGTTCCGCATATCGGCAGGGGCGGGGGTGCGCGCACCTCCGCTACCGTCATTGCGCGGGCGTTGTCCGGCGAGCACAATACAATAGTCCTCACGCTCAAGCGGCGCCGGAAATCCAAAGCGGGGACCGCTAAAGACCTTTATAACGGTCGCGTAGAGAGTCTAGGCATAGCACGGGTCAAAGGGCGCACCCTGCGGGCACGGCTTACAAGGCTCGTACGCCCGTTTCAGGTTGGCCGCGCCGTTGCGGAGTTCTGCCGTAAGGAAGAGATCGATGTTGCGGTCGGCGTTTTGACCAACACCGCGCTCATCCTGAGCAGACTCTTGTATCGCAATCCGGCCCGGCTGGTCCTGAGCGTGCGGAATAACCCCGAAGGCTACGAGTTCAAGCGACCTGCGCCGG
>PUNW01000168.1 GCA_003552665.1 Spirochaetaceae bacterium
CGGCGAGCTCGAGACTCACTTCATCGGTTTCCGGCGCCCCGGCTGCATAGGTCGCAACGGGGAACACAACCGCCGCCAACGTCATCGCCAAAGCTACAGCAATACCTACCGCCACCCTTCGCATCAGCATGATTCTCCTCCTCCTTGCAGATACGGGAGCCTCGGATGCCGGAAGGTCCGTCACGCGGGACAACCGGCCCCGCGTGACGCTCACCGCATCACCCGTTCGGCACAAACCGTATCTTTTTTCCGTTTCCGTTGCATACTAATTCAGCATCCTGATTCCTTCAACCGCATACGGAATATTTCTGCTCGGTTGCGGCGATTCCCGTGATTGTTTCCGCCCGAGCCGGCCCGTCAAGATGCCGGCGCACGCACATTTCGGTCGTCTTGTAACGATACCAATGTTACAATGTTGGTCCACGAAACGGCCCGGAACCACCCCAGGGAGCTCCGGGCTCATGGAGGAGATCTCTCTTGAAAAACAACACCTTATTATTGCTCGGTGACGAGGCGGTCGCCCAAGGCGCGCTCGATGCCGGGATATCGGGTTTCTACGCCTATCCGGGCACGCCTTCCACCGAAATCATGGAATACGCCCTCAACTCTCAGCAGGCCGCCGAGGGCAACGTGCACCGCATGTGGTCGGCGAACGAGAAGACCGCTGTGGAAGCCGCGCTCGGGATGAGCTACGCCGGCAAGCGCACGATGGCGATGATGAAGCACGTGGGGCTGAACGTCGCCGCGGACGCTTTTGTGAACTCGGCGCTGACCGGCGCGAACGGCGGGCTGATCGTCACCGTGGCCGACGACCCCAGCATGCACAGCTCACAGAACGAGCAGGACAGTCGCTTTTTCGGCAAGTTTGCGATGATTCCGATGCTCGAGCCCAGCAACCAGCAGGAAGCCTATGAGATGTGCTTCAGCGCCTTCGAGCTCTCCGAGCGGCACGAAACCCCGGTGCTCCTGCGCCTCACTACCCGTATCGCCCACAGCCGGGCAGGCATCACGCGCCGCGAGCCGCTGCCGCAGCACGGCATCACCCTACCGCAGGACAAACGCCAGTTCGTGCTGCTGCCCGCGATCGCCCGCAAACGCTACAAGGTGCTGCTCAGCCGCCAGGAGGCCTTCGAGCAGGAAGCCCTCGACTCGCCGTTCAACCGCTACTTCGACGGCGACGACAAGCGCCTCGGCATCATCGCCTGCGGTATCGCCTACAACTACGTGATGGAGAACTATCAGGACTCAGGCTGCCCGCACCCGCTGCTGAAGCTTTCACAGTATCCGGTACCCCGAAAGCTCATCGAACGGCTCGTGGGCGAGTGTGACCGCATCCTCGTGGTAGAGGACGGCATGCCGGTAGTGGAGGAGATGCTGCGCGGGTTGCTCGACCGCGACCTGCGTGTGCAGGGCAGGATCTCCGGAGAGCTTCCGCGCGACGGCGAGCTCAACCCTGCGCTGCTGCGCAAAGCGCTGGGCTTCGAAGCGCAGCCGGGGGGAACGGTTCCCGACGGCATCGTCCCGCGCCCGCCGGCGCTGTGTGCCGGCTGCAGCCATATCGACTCGATGAACGCAATCAACGAAGCGGTCCGCGACGTGTACGGCGACGGGCATGTCTTCTCCGACATCGGCTGCTACACGCTCGGGGCGCTGCCCCCGTATAACTCCATCAACAGCTGTGTTGACATGGGCGCGTCAATCACGATGGCCAAGGGCGCCGCCGATGCCGGGTTATATCCGTCTGCGGCTATCATCGGCGACTCCACCTTCACCCACAGCGGCATGACCGCTCTGCTCGACGCGGTCGTGGAGAACACCAACATGCTCGTGTGCATCCTCGACAACTCGACGACCGCGATGACCGGCGGGCAGGACAGCCACGCACACGGGCGCCTCGTGCAGATCTGCGAAGGGCTCGGCGTTCATCCGGAGCATATTCGCACCCTGCGTCCTACTCCCAAGACGCACGATGAGTTCGTCGAGATCATCAAGGAAGAGCTCGCCTACGAGGGTGTGTCGGTGATCATCCCGCAGCGCGAATGCGTACAGACCAAGACGCGGCGCACGAAACTTGCGAAACAAGGAGCACAATGATGCGGCTGGACATAATACTCGCCGGAGTCGGAGGTCAGGGAATTCTCTCAATCGCGACCGTACTCGGTTACGCGGCGCTCGAATCGCGCCTGCAGCTCAAACAGGCTGAAGTGCACGGCATGAGCCAGCGCGGCGGAGAGGTGCAGTCGCATCTGCGTATCTCCGATCGCCCCATCTACAGTGACCTCATTCCGGCAGGGTCGGCCGATATGATCCTCTCGGTCGAGCCGATGGAGAGTCTGCGCTATCTGCCGTTCCTCTCGCCGGAGGGCTGGCTAGTTACCAACACGACGCCGTTTCGTAATATCGACAACTACCCGGAGCTCGATCACGTGATCGGCGAAGTGAAGCAGGTGCCGCACCATGTGGCGATCGACGCCGACGCCATCGCCCGCGAGCATAACAACGCACGCGGCATGAATATGGTTATGGTAGGAGCGGCCTCGTTGTTCCTGCCGCTGGAGCTCGAGCGGCTCAAGGAGGGGATCGGTTACATCTTCGCCCGCAAAGGTAAAGACGTAGTCGAGCGGAACCTGGCAACGCTCGAAGCCGGTAGAAGCTTCGCGGAAGAATACCGCGCCGCGGCGCGCTGAGCCGGCCGGCACAGGCGCCGCCGCAGGCACTGACGAGGGGCAGACATGATTGTACGTGAGTTGATTGAGCCGGCCTCGATTGCAGTGGTAGGGGCCTCGGGGAACCTCCACAAGCCGGGGGGGAAGATTCTCCACAATCTGAAGAGCGGAAACTTTTCCGGCCCCATCTACCCGGTTAATCCTAAAGAAACCGAGGTTCAGGGGCTGCGCGCCTACGACTCGGTGGCTGCATTGCCGCCCACCGAGCTCGCGGTGCTCGCGATTCCGGCGAAGCTCTGTCCGGGCACGGTCAAAACGCTGGCCGAGGAGAAGGGGACCAGGGGCTTCATCATCCTTTCGGCCGGTTTCAGCGAAGAGAGCGAAACCGGCGCCGAGCTCGAGCGCGAGATCGTCGCTACGGTCGAGGCCCACGGGGGCTCGCTGATCGGCCCCAACTGCATCGGCGTACTGACGCCGCAGTATAGCGGTGTGTTCACCACTCCGATCCCGCCGCTTGACCCAAAGGGGTGTGACTTCGTCTCCGGGTCGGGCGCCACCGCGGTGTTTATCATGGAGACGGCGATCCCCAACGGTCTCAGCTTCTCCCAGGTGTTCTCGGTCGGGAACAGCGCGCAGATCGGCGTGGAGGAGGCGCTGGAGTACCTGGACGAGAGTTTCGATCCGGCGACGAGCTCGCGGGTCAAGCTCCTGTACATCGAGAGCATCGACAAGCCCCGCAAGCTGCTGCATCACGCCCGGTCGCTGATCGCCAAAGGCTGCCGGATCGCCGCAATCAAAGCCGGCTCCTCGGCCGCCGGAAGCCGTGCGGCGAGCTCTCACACCGGCGCGCTCGCCGGTTCCGACACCGCGGTAGACGCGCTGTTCCAAAAGGCCGGCATCGTGCGTTGCTACAGCCGTGAGGAACTAGCCACGGTCGCCGCCGTGATGCAGCACCCGCCCTTACCCGGAACTCGAATCGCTGTCATAACGCACGCCGGGGGCCCCGCGGTGATGCTGACCGACGCCCTGAGCCACGCCGGGCTGGAGGTACCGCCCCTGATCGGTCCGGATATCGAGACAACTGCAGCGGCCGAAGAGCTCCGCGGGCACCTCTATCCGGGAAGCTCCACCGCCAACCCCATCGATTTCCTCGCTACCGGTACCGCCGAGCAGCTGGGCACCATCATCGAGTACTGCGAGACGCGTTTCAGCTCAATCGATGCCATGGTCGTGATCTTCGGCAGCCCGGGACTGTTCGAGGTCTCCGATGTCTACGAGGTACTGCGTGACAAGATGCGCACCTGCAGCAAGCCGATCTATCCCATTCTGCCGTCCATAATGAACGCTAAGCGCGAGATCGAATGGTTCCTGGCCCAGGGTGGTATTAACTTCCCGGATGAAGTTGCACTCGGCCGCGCGCTGGCGCGCGTCCATCACACGCGTCCGGCCGGCTTCGGAGTTTCGCCTGACCGTGAGCGGGCCGAGGCAGTTCCTGAACCGGACATCGACCGTGAGCGTCTCCGGGCGGTCATCGGAGCCCTGGGCGACGGATACGCGCCCCCCCAGGCCGTGACCGAGATCCTCGACGCGGCCGGCATCCCCCGTGCACCGGAGCGAACCGCTCGGCGGCGTGAGGAAGCGCTTGCAGCCGCGAGCGAGCTGGGACTGCCGGTGGCGATGAAGGTCATCGGGCCGCTGCACAAGTCCGATCTCGGCGGTGTGGCGATCAATCTGTCTGATCTCGATCAGGTGGCTGCGGAGTTCGAGCGCATCATACAGATCGAGGGAGCAACCGGCGTTCTGGTACAGCCGATGGTAGCCGGCCTCGAGCTGTTTGTAGGGGCCATTCGCGAGGGCGCATTCGGTCACATGGTGGTCTGCGGCCTGGGTGGCATCTTCGTTGAGGTCTTCAAAGATGTACAGACCCGCCTCCTGCCGCTCCACTCCGCCGAAGCTCTCGAGGCTGTCGAACAGCTGCGAGGCTACCCGCTGATCGCCGGCGCGCGGGGCAGCGAGGGCACCGATCCAAAGCGCTTCGCCGAGATCATCGTGCGGGTCTCGGCGCTCGTTCACGCGGCACCACAGATCGCAGAGCTGGATATCAATCCGCTGATGGCCGCGCCCGGTCACCTAACCGCAGTGGATGCCCGCATCCGCATCGACCGGACGGGGTCGAACGATACACAAGGAGGAGGCTGAGATGGAGGGCAGCAAGTGGAACACACCGATTGACGCCGAGGTCGTGAGCCGGAAGATCACCGAGAGCGGACTCACGCAGCTCGGCAAGGTCGGGATTCGCGAGCTCGTGCGGCTGGTGCATGAGATCGAACAGGAAACCGGCGCGCGTTACATCAAGATGGAGATGGGTGTTCCCGGACTCCCGGCACCCAAGGTCGGCATCGAAGCTCAGGTTGAGGCACTGCGTGCGGGAGTAGCATCAAAGTACGGCGTGATCGACGGACTGCCGGCGCTGAAGAAGGAAGCCTCGCGCTTCGCGAAGCTGTTTCTCGACATCGATCTGCACGAGTCAGGCTGTATCCCGACGATCGGAGCGATGCAGGGAGGGTTCCTCGCCTTCATGGTCGCGAACCGCAACAACCGGCATCGTAAAGGTACGTTGTTCATTGACCCCGGGTTCCCGGTGCAGAAGCTGCAGTGTAAGGCGCTCGGGCATGAGTACGGAAGCTTCGACGTCTACGACTACCGGGGCGATAAGCTCCGCCCCAAATTGGAGTCATACCTCAAGACCGGCGAGGTCTCCTCGATGCTCTACTCCAATCCCAACAACCCGGCCTGGATCTGCTTCACCGATGAGGAGTTGCGCACCATCGGCGAGTTGTCGCGCGAGTACGACGTGACGGTCATTGAAGACCTCGCGTACTTCGGGATGGATTTCCGGCGCGACTATTCGCAGCCCGGTAAGCCACCGTTCCAGCCGACGGTGGCGCACTATACCGACAACTACATTCTGCTGCTGTCCACCTCAAAGGCATTCAGTTATGCCGGTGAGCGCCTCGGGGTGATGATGGTGTCCGACCACCTCTTCAGTCGCCGTTACCCTGACCTGTTGCGTTACTACACCACCGACAAGTTCGGCCATGCCCTGGTGTACGGGGCGCTGTACACGCTGACCGCCGGCGCGGGACATTCGGCGCAGTACGCGGTGGCAGCGATGCTCAAGGCCGTTAACGACGGGGAATACAACTTCGTAGAAGGCGTGCGCGAATACGAAAAGCGCGCTTCGATCATGAAGCGTCACTTTGTGGAGAACGGGTTCCGGATTGTCTACGACACCGACCTCGACACACCGATCGGCGACGGGTTCTATTTCACGCTTTCCTATCCCGGCATGAGCGGCGACGAGCTTGCCGAAGAGCTCTTGTACTACGGAATAAGCGCGATCGGGCTCGAGACCACCGGCAGCGAGCGGACCGAAGGCTTGCGCGCCTGTGTGAGCCAGTTCAGCCTCGATCAGGAGAGCGATCTCGCCGAACGCTTGCAACGTTTCCGCGCCGACCATCCTACCGCCGAAAACTGACCGCCGCCATACAAAAAAAGCCGACCGGGCCGGCACCGAAGCGCCGCCTGGTCGGCAATCTCACTGTCCTATTGCTTCACCATCTCAGCGATCACCGCGCCGACTCGGAGCAGCCGGTGAATCACCTCGGCAGCGCAGCCGCCTAACCCGGATAGAAGAAGTGCAACAGCGCGATCAAGCCGAGCACATACATCAGCCAGTGCACCTCTTTTGCGCGACCGGCTGCTACCTTCGCGATCGGGAACGCGATGAACCCGAAGGCAATCCCGTCGGCGATACTGAACGCGAGGGGCATGAAAATGATGGTCAGGAACGCCGGGAAGGCTTCGGTGAAGTCGTCGAACTCAATCTTCGTCACCGCACCGACCATCAGTACACCCACGATCACCAGCGCCGAGGCCGTAGCTTCCGGCGGAATCAGCCCCGCCATCGGAGCTATGAACAGGGTCAGGAAGAACAGGACGCCGATCACCACCGTCGTCAGGCCGGTACGCCCGCCTTCCGAAATCCCGGCAGTGCTCTCCACATAGGTCGTCACGGTGCTCGTACCCAACAGCGCGCCGCCGGCCGTGCCAATAGCGTCGGCGAGCATGGCGTTCTTCACCTTCGGCAGCCGGCCGTTCTCATCAAGAAAGCCGGCCCGAGCCCCGGTCCCGAGCAACGTCCCCATCGTGTCGAACACGTCGACAAAGACAAACGAGAAAATCACGAACAGCGGGATTGCGAACGCGCCGGTTGCGAACGAGAGATCAAGCTCGAACAGAATCGGGCCCAGGCCGCTCGGAAAACCGAAGATGTCCCCAAGGCTCGTGGGAAAGTCCTGAATGCCCATAAAGAAACTGACGATCGCCGTGAGCAGGATGCCGAGCAGGATCGCCCCCTTGACCTTGCGCGACATCAGAATCGCCGTAATCGCAATACCGATGAGGGCCAGCAACGGCCCCGGCGCAGTAAGGTCCCCGAGAGTAACCTGCGTGGCCTCGTACGCGACAATGATCCCGCCGTTCTGCAGCCCGATGAACGCAATGAAGAGCCCAATACCGGCTGCCACCGCTCGTTTCAGACTGGTGGGAACGGCCATGTCGATGAACTCAATACCGCCGCTGACAGCCAGAAGCGCGAAAACCACACCTGAGATAAACACAGCACCGAGGGCCGCCTGCCATCCGTACTGCGCCGCAACCGTGAACGCGAAGAACGCGTTCAAGCCCATGCCGCTCGCCATCGCAAAAGGATAATTGGTGAGCAGCCCCATGATGATCGTGGCAGCACCGGCGGTGATGATGGTGGCGGTCATGACCGCTCCATGGTCCATCCCGGCGGCACTGAGAATGTCGGGGTTCACGAAGATGATATAGGCCATCGTCATGAACGTGGTAATACCGGCAATCACCTCAGTCTTGGGGTTGGTGCCGTGCTCCTCCAGCCGAAAAAACTTCAACATGC
>PUNW01000398.1 GCA_003552665.1 Spirochaetaceae bacterium
GCGCGCCCTACGCGGCAGGGGGACGGTGAGAGTGCCGGCCGGGGAGTTTGAAGCCGACCACCTCGTGTACGAGTTTGCTGACGCCCAGACCGGTGAGCAGTTTTTGTACGAGTGGTGGCTTGCGCAAGCGGTGCCGGGCCGGCTCGTACGCTATCACTGGCGAGATCATCAGTCGGCGCGCGAGCTCTCGGGCGAGCTCTTCGAGGTAACGAGCAACTACAGCTCACCGCTCGAGGTGCGCTGATCGCGCCCGCCGAGCGCGCCCGCCGAGCGCACCGGGAGCCCGATCCCGCGAAGCGCGCTTGCAGAGGGAGCTCGCGGGGCGCCGAATAGGGATGACCGGCGACAGGTGAAGAACGAAACGATGACTACTGCGGTGAAGGCCCCGTGGGGAAAACCACGACGCCGGCGATTTCCGGTGCTGCTCATGCTGAGCTTGCACCTGGTTCTGGGCGCTGCTGCAGGGTACGCGGCGGATCTCGACGGCGAAAACCTGCAAACGGTCTTTTCAGCCGACCACGAACTGGCGGAATGGCTGCGGATTCTGCTTGCTGAACAGGGTCGCGCCCCGCTCTTTGCGAGCGGGCCGTACAGCGCAGCTGAGATCAGGCAGAACCTACGCCGCATCGATCCCGGGCAGTTGTCGGCGCCCGGGCGCGAGCTCTACGACCGAATCAGCGCGCGACTGCGGCCCGCGCCGCAGCTCGAGCAACGGCTCGATGATGATCGGCCCGGGGTAGGGTTTCGGGCCGGGCTCGAGATCAACCTTGAGAGCTACCTTCAATTGAACCCGGGTGAGACTGCCTGGCTGTACGGCTACGAACAGCGCCGCCCGCTGCTCACTGTGCCGCTGGAGTTGTGGGCGCTGCAGTCCGCCTATGCGACGCTGGACTTCACTCTGCGCAAAAGCTACAGCAGCTTCGATGACTACATGACGCGCGAGCTGTGGGAGGCGCTGGAAGAAGATGGAGAGCGCCGGGTTCCCGAGACACCGAATCCCGACCCGCGCACCAATTTCCCGAGCGAGTTCGATGCCCTGGACCCGCAGTTTCCGTTCCGCTCGTTTTTGGCCGTAGGCGGGGACCACTGGAGCACCCAGTTCGGGCGTGATGTCATTGCCTGGGGGCCGGGGAGAAGCGGCACGCTCATAATCTCGGATTACGCCGATTACCACGAGGCCTTGCGGTTTGCGGCTTTCTTCGAGCGGTTCAAGTACAGCTATTTCTGGGCGAACGCCCCGGGGATCGAGACCGGATCCGGCGCGGATGGTGACGACGAGATCCGGCGCAGGGAGCGCAACTATATCGGGCATCGCGTTGAGTTTCGGCCCACCGAGCGCCTGAACCTGGCGATCAACGAGGTTTACCTGGTAACCAAAGAATCGATGGAGCTGCGCTACCTCCATCCGGTGATGGTGTTCCACAATCACTTCATTCACTCGCGCAACTCCGCGATCATAGCAGGGCTCGAGCTGGACTTTGCAGTCGCACCGGGCTGGCGGGTCTACGGCGAGTACGCTTTCAACTCGCTGATGTTCGAGCTTCTGCACGGTGACAATGTGAAAGACGATCCTAATGCCTGGGGCGCTCTGGTGGGTATAGAGGGGCGGCTGCCGCAGCGGCGAGGCTATCTGTTGACCGGTATCGAGGGAGTGTACACGAACCCGTGGCTATACACGCACGAGCAGCACTATACGAGCTTCACGCATTCGCGCCGGTTGCAGACCGAGCACCTGGGAACCCGGAGCGTGACGGTTGAGAAGCCGCTGGGCTATTGGGCCGGCCCTGATTTCGTCGGTCTGTTTCTTACTCTGGGGTATGAGCAGCCGAGCGCTTATACCGTTCTCGGCCGCGCGTCGCTCAGGGGGAAGGGTGAGCGCGATCTGTACCGCGACACCTTCGACGATCCGTACGATCCGGATGAAGGCGTCGGTCGTTCGCCTACCGGTTCGTATCCGCAGTGGAGCACCGCCCTCGAGCTGGAGGGGAGCGTCCGGCCGGCCGCGCTCACCGAGCGCAGCATTGCGGTACCGTTCGGCGGCGAGATCGAGCTCGGTTCGAACCTGGCCGGCATCTGGACCTGGAATCGAAGGCGTCCGGGGGAGGAGCAGGGTCGCCGTGACCTGGAGTTTGACCTGCAGTGGGCGGGCTGGATCTCGCTGCGCTGGTGAAGCGCCCCGCGGCGCTACGCGGCACGAGACATCATCCGCGGGCCGATGAGTCCGCCCGGTGCGAGTCCGGGTCAGTGAAGCGCGGCGGATCCGGTGCTGCGGTTTAACGCACGGTGCCTGCCGTAGCGCAGGTGGCCCTTGGCCTTGAAATCAGCGATAGCGCGCTCGTAGGTTGAGACCAGTCTGGCGGTCATGGTCTCGATCGACCATTCGGCGGCTTTCCGGCGAGCCTCCCGGCTCTTGGCGCGGTGGAGCTCGCGGTCGTCGAGCAGCTCCTCAACATGTCCGGCAAACTCGTCGATCTCCAGCCTGCAGGTGAAGCCCCCGCGTTCGTCCGCCATCAAATCCGAGACGCCCATGGCATCGACAGCGACAACAGGGGTTTCCATCGACATGGCCTCCAGCAGCACCAGGCCTTGGGTCTCGGTTACCGAGGCAAACGTGAACACCGAGCTGGCTCTGAAAAACGCGAACACCTCGTCGCGTGAGACGTAACCGGTGAAGACCACGCAGTCCTCGAGGCCGAGCTCCTTCACCTCCTGCTGCAACGGCTTGCGGTCGGGACCGTCGCCGACGACGACAAAAGTGAAGTCGGAACGGCGTTGTCTGATGGTGAGCACCACTCGCAGGAGAAAGCTGATGTTCTTCTCGCGCCCGATTCTTCCCACCATCGACAGCACGTGCTTCTCGGGCGGGATGTGGTAGCGGCGACGTAGCTCGCCCGGGTCGCCGACGCTCGTGGGCTCGCGAAGGTCTATGCCGGTCGGGATCACGTCGATCGGCGCGTTCACGCCGTAATGCCGAAGCTCGTCGCGGATGCGTTTGCTGGGAGAGATTACCCGGTGGCATCGCCCGCAGAACCGGCGCGAAATCAAGCGCACCAGATAGCGGGAGAGCGTTCGCGGCAGAGGCATGTAGTGTGTGTATTCCATGAACAAGGTGTGATACGTGTGGACGTGGGCTGCTTTCCAGAACCGGGCGGCAAGAATACCGAACACGCCGATGTTCGCCGGCACTTGTGAATGCACGATGTCCAGATCCAATCGGGAGATCTCGCGGAATACGCGTAGCGAGGGGTAGGCGAAGCGGCGTTCGGTCATCCTCTTGAAGAGGTAGGGACTCGAAGGAAACCGAAAGACATTCGGGGTGGGATCTTCACGGCCGAAATAGCGCGGGCAAAACAGGTACACGGTGTGCCCGCTTGCCTCCAGTTGACGCCGGAAGAGCTCGATCGAGGTTACCACGCCGTTGATCTCCGGTTTGTAGGTGTCGGTGAAGATCCCGATTCGCATTCGCTTGCTCCATTGCGTGCTCGAGCAGAACCTGTACCTGCGCCGCCGCGCACGCTACGGTGACGCTCAGTGTAGCCCTAAACCGAGATTACCCGCAACGGCAGTCACCACCGGCGGCTCGATTGCCGCTGGACATCGAATCGACAAAATAGTTGCTGAAACCGCAAATAACGCTTGCACGAGTGAGCTGACCATGATAATATGACCATGGTTAGATTGGATGGTCCGAAAACTGGGAGGTGGTTGTATGCAGATTGCGGCCGGCGAGTTCAAGGCCAAATGCTTACAGCTAATGGACCGGGTTCATCAAACGCACGAGCGCATCGTAATAACCAAACGAGGTCAACCAGTTGCGCAGCTATCGCAGTTCGAGCAACCCAAGCCGCGGCCGGTGCTAGGGAGGTTGCGCGGTACCGTTACACGCGTCCCCGATGCATCCGAGGTCTAACAACGCTCAGATCCACCCGGTCGTTCTGGACACCTTGGTCTGGGTGTGGGCTATGGAAGGTGTCGACCAGCTCCGCGCCCCTGCGGTGCGCAGCGCCATTGAGCGTGCTTCAGAACAGGGACGGCTCTACGTCTCGGCGGTCTCACTCTTTGAGGTGGCGCAGTGGCACCAGCAGGAGCGGCTCCTCCTGTCTCTGGCGCTGGAGGACTGGATCCGGGACGCGGTTGATACGCCGGGGCTCTCGGTGGTGCAGCCGCACGAGCAGGTTGCGATTGAAGCTTCGCGCCTCCCGGGTGGTTTTCACGGCGACGTGCTCGACCGGCTGATCGTCGCGACTACGCGCAAGCTGGGCGCCGCGCTCGTAACCGCCGACCGTGCCCTGCTTGCGTACGGCGAAAGCGGACATCTGCGCGTGCTGGATCCCACTGCAGGCTGATAAGCCTGCTACCGTCGGGCGGGTGGGCGTGCCCGGCTGCTGAGCTGCCGAGCTGCCGAGCTGCCGAGCCTGAGGTGTTGCGCAGGCCGGGATGGAGCGCTACAATCGCCGACACTGTACTATGAAGATTGCACTGGTTATCGAAATTTTCCTGCCGGTGGTTAACGGGGTTGTAACTTCCTCGGTAAACCTTGCCGAAAACCTGGTTGCCATGGGCCACGAGGTGATCTTCATCGCGCCGGGCTGGAGCGAGGAGCAACCGGCGCATATCAACGGTCACATTCCGGTGCACTACATCCGCAGCAGCAGAAACTGGGCCTATCCGGGGATGCGCAACGTCCTCCCCTGGAATCGGCGGGTGCAGGTCATTTTGCGGCGCGAGAAGGTAGAGATACTCCACATCACCGGTCCGTGGCTGCTGACCTGGGCGTGCATGCGTGCGGCCCGACGGCTAGGGGTCCCGATTGTCCATACCTTCCACACCATGTTGCACGAGCCGAGCTATATTCTGTACCTGGTGCGCCTGCCCCAGCTCGTGCCGGTGATGCGGGCGATCGCCTGGCGATATTACGGCCTGTATATGCGCCGCAGCGTAATCACCACCGCGCCGAGCGAAATGGCCTGCCGCCAGTTGCGCCGACACTTCCCGGCTGCCGAGGTCCGCCGCATATCTAACGGGGTGGATGTCTCTCGATTCGAGCGGTATGCCGCCCACGACGAGCTGGTGCAGAGCTATCCTCAGTACAGGCACAAGGTGTTTATCTATGTCGGGCGGCTCGGTCAGGAGAAATCGGTCGATGTTCTGCTCGACGGCGTTCATCAGGCGATCGAGGCCGATTCTGAGATTCGGCTGGTGGTGGTGGGCGAGGGCCCGTCCGGGGCCGCGCTGCGCGCAAAGGTCGCGCAGTTAGGGCTCGGTCAGGTTGTCAGTTTCCTGGGACGATTGCCGCATGCCGACCTCCTGCAGAGCGGGCTGCTGCATCACGCCCGGGCGTTCGTCACCGCGAGCACCACCGAGAATCAACCGATGACCGTGATCGAGGCGATCTGTTGCGGCACGCCGGCAGTCGTTCCCGATGTCGAAGGCATGGATGAGCTCGTGGTGGACAATGGGCTGCGCTTTGCTGCGCATGACCCGCAGTCGCTTGCCGAAGCTATCGGCCGAGTCGCGTCTGATGACGGCCTGCACCAACGCTGCGCTGCGGCTGCGCTCCGGATGAAGGAGCGTTTTGACGGCAGAACTGTCGCCGAGCGTTTCCTGCAGGTTTACGAGGATGCACGGGCGGCTGCAAAGCGCGCATCGCATTGACGCCTCATCAGCGGTTGATTGTCATCGTCGAGGTTCTTGCTTCTTGATTCTTTGGAGGGTTTTCGTTAGCCTCCGAGATTACACCGTATGTCGAATACTGACGGCTCCCCCCTGTTTCTTGGAATTGATATTGGTTCCACTACGGTCAAGGCTGTTCTGGTGGACCCGCAGTCCGATCTGGTAGTATGGCACCGCTACCTGCGCCATGAGGCCGAGCAGCTTGCCACTACCGAGCGAGTGGTGCGTGCGCTGGCTGAGTATTGCCCTTGGCGGAGCGTTCTTCCGGTGTTCACCGGAAGCGGAGCCCGGTCGGCTGCTGAGCAGTGCGGGTTTGGGCACGTTCAGGAGGTCGTCGCCAACAGTCTGGCGGTCCGAACGTTTTTTCCGGAAGCAAGCGTCGCAATCGAGCTCGGCGGCCAGGACGCCAAAACGATATTCTTCCGCCACGATCCTGACACCGGACGACTGAACGCCTCCGATATGCGCATGAACGGCAGTTGCGCCGGCGGAACCGGAGCGTTCATCGACGAGGTAGCGGCGCTGCTCGAGATTCCGGTGGATCAGTTCAACGACTACGCTGCGCGAGGAACCGAGATCTACCAGATCTCGGGGCGTTGCGGAGTGTTTGCCAAGACCGATCTGCAGCCCCTGCTGAACCAGGGGGTGTCGCGCGAGGATCTGGCGCTCTCCACCTTTCACGCGCTTGCGCGACAGACCATCGGGGGACTCGCCCAGGGGTTGGAGATCGTTCCTCCGGTGATCTTTCAGGGCGGCCCGCTTACCTTCAATCCACGCCTGATTCAGGTGTTCGCGGAGCGGCTCGGGTTGACCGAAACCGAGACAATTACCCCGGACCGGCCCGAGCTGTTCGTCGCTCACGGAGCGGCGCTGGCGCTGCCGATCATGTTTCCCGAGACCGAAGCGGTCCCCGCACTTGAGCTCGCCGAGGGGCTGATGGCGCTCAACACAGTCGCCGGCGGTGCCTGCACACGTGGTGCGGATGAAGCAGCCGGCGGCGAGGCTCGAGCAGTGAGCTCGGCCGCGGAGGAGTTCGAATCTCGAGCGTTTTTCTTTTCGCCGGACGACCGCGCCGAGTTCGAACACCGTCACCGGCGTCGTGAGTTTCGCCGCCGGGCGTTTCCCCGCGGCAGTGAGCCTTCGCTGTATATCGGCATCGACGCCGGCTCGACGACGACTAAGATCGCGCTGCTGGACGAGAACGACGAGCTCGTGGACGCAGCCTACTCGGGCAACAAAGGCGAGCCGCTTCAGGTAGCGGCCGAGATGCTGCGCGAGCTGCTTACCCGCTATGCTCGGGAGGGTGTAACCCCGCGGATTCGCGGAGTAGGCACCACCGGCTATGGTGAGCGATTGTTTGCGACCGGATTCCGCGCCGACTATCACACCGTTGAGACCGTAGCACACGCGCGTGCAGCGTTGCGCTTCGCTCCGGAAGCGGGTTTTGTCCTTGACGTCGGCGGCCAGGACATGAAGGCGATTCATGTGGCCGACGAGGTGGTGACCGGCATCACGCTGAATGAGGCGTGCTCCGCCGGCTGCGGCTCATTTCTCGAGAACTTCGCCTCCAACCTGGGAATACCGGTGGAGGAGATCGCCGCACGCGCCTTTGGCTCCCGCGAACCCAGCCGACTCGGCTCCCGCTGTACGGTGTTCATGAACTCTTCGATCATTACCGAGCAAAAGAACGGCAAAACACCGGATGACATCGTCGCCGGGCTGTGCCGCTCGATCGTTGAGAACATCTTCACCAAGGTCGTGCGCGTCGCTCACTTCGGGGTTCTTGGCGACTGCGTGGTGGTGCAGGGCGGCACCTTCGAAAACGACGCGGTTCTACGCGCGCTCGAGCAGTATATTGAGCGGCCCGTCGTGCGGGCGCCGCATCCCGGGCTGATGGGCGCCATCGGTATCGCGATGCTCACCCGTGAGTATCAGGAGCTTACCGGTGCGGAGCAGTCGCAATTCGCCGGGCTCGA
>PUNW01000269.1 GCA_003552665.1 Spirochaetaceae bacterium
ATGATCTGTTCCAACAGCTCCGGACGCGGGTAGCGATAGAGTGCCCTGAGAACGCGCTCACGGTCGGCGACGCGCGGCGAACGAAGGCGTTTGCCGAGCTCGTCGGTTGCTACAAGGGTGTCGCTGCGTTCGAGGGACAGCAGGGTTGTCTCCCGTTTGACCGGGTCCTCGCTTGACTCGAGTTGATGCACATCGAGAAAGGCCTTCAGGTTGCGGGCCGAGAGCAGAATCGCGGTGCTTTCCCGGAGGGAGAGACTGCCGCGCCGGCGCATCACGACACCGAAGTAGAGATTCAGGCCGGCTATCAGCACCAGCAGCAGATAGGTCAGGCTGAACATATGCAGACCGGGCGGCTGAAAGGTTACCAGCAGGTCCGCGAGCCCGCCGCCGAGCAGACCCACGAGCAACGCGCCTACCGCCGTGAAGAACTGTGCCATCGCTGAGTAGCTGATCCGTTCATGCTCCGGGATCGATTTCACGAAGACGCTGTTCTGCACGATCAATAACAGCTTATAGAGAAAGAACGTCCCGAACCCCATGGCATAGTAGAAATGGTAGGGTAGGTCGCCGGGAAGCGCAGCCCAGGCAACCGCAATGACGATCGTTGCGATGCTTGCGAGAACCACAACCGGACGATCGCCGAAGGTGTCTGCGAACGGTTTAAGGACAACTCCGGAGAGAATTGAAGCGATGCCGCCCACCAGCATGTAGAGGAACACCAGGTTGTCCGGCATCCCGACAACACGACGCAGATACGGTATGTGGAAGCCGAACAAGACCACGATCGCCATGCTGAGCCAGTGAATCCAGAGCGCATGGGCACGGCTGCGCTTCTGCATAGCCTCGCGAAGCGTCGGCAGCACTCCCCGTCCCCTGCGATACTCGACTGTCTCCCGGCTGGGAATCCGCCGCAGATATGAGGCGGCGATGGTGTTCATAGTCGCGCCGATGTAGGTGAGCCCGACCAAACCGAGCAAGCCACTGAACGCTTGAACTGAGAGCAGCAGGAAGCTGAGAAGCTGTGAGAGCATCTGGGTGATCGAGAGCCGAATATTGATGCCGACCACGAGACCCCCGGCCTCGCGATCATGCATGATGGTGCGTTGTACCGGGTGGACCATCGCGATGCCCACTGCGCGGGTAACTGCAAAAGCGGTGAACACAATCATCACCATGACCACCGCCGGCTGTCCGTCAAGAAAAAAGAGGGCGCCGTAAGCAAAGCAGATCAGACCGCGGACGAGCCAGGCGCCGAAATATACCCGACCGACATTACGGCCGGCGAGAAGCCGAGGTACGATCAGGGCCGCCAGCCCGGCGATGTGGAAAGCGGAGGTGATATACCCGAGCTGCAGGTTGGTCGCGCCGAAATGGATTGCGAGCAGCGAGGCAATGGTGTGGTTCAGCAGGTATACGCCGAGACCGTTCCAGAGGATGTGTCTTCGGTATGCTGTGAGTCCACGGTCGCGTTCGATGCGCGACAGGCGTTTCGTGCGATGCTCCAATGCTACGGTTCCCGGACCAGTATACCCGGAAACCCAAGCTCCTCAAGACTGCGACGATGCGATTCGATCTCAGTTCGCGGCACCTCCGGGAGCAACACGCGATGATTGCCGGCGCTCGTAGTCTCGATCGTAGCGGAAAGACCTTCGGCCGCGAGGCGACGCTTCAGCGCTTCGGCATTGCTGCGGCTACCAAAGGAAGCCACCTGAATGATCTGGTAATCCTTGATCTCGGGATACTCGATGATCTCGAGAACTACCGGTGCAACGCCGCGCCCGGCAATCCCGATCGCCTCGGCCGCCGCCCGGGAGAGATCGATGATACGGCCTTCGATGAACGGTCCGCGGTCGTTGATCCTGACCGTGACTGAAGCCTCGGTCTCGGGATTTACCACCCGCACCACGGTGTCGAACGGCAGGGTACGGTGTGCAGCGGTATAGTCGTTGGTATCAAAGATCTCTCCGTTAGCCGTCATCCGCCCTTGAAACTTGCCCCCGTACCACGAGGCGAGCCCGCGTTCCAGGTCGAGTACATCGTCGCGGGTATCGTCGCGGGTATTGCGCGGATCGTTCGGGGCGCTCACCGCACTTGAATGATCCAGAGCAGCACCCGGCAGCCGCGGTTCCGGAAGCCGAGGCCCGGAGAAGGCCGGAGCTGCGAGCGGAACAGCGCAGAACAAGAGCACGAACGAGATCCGCAGCAGTCGCGTGAAGGTCATATAGGAAGTATCGGCGCAGTGTCTCCCGAGGTAAACTCTGTTGCGCGCCGGGGTTCGTTGCATCGAGAGAGGCTCTCCACTATAATGCGCACTCATCATGAGCAGCTCTAAGAATCAGGCCGGATCTCGCCCTCAGCCGGTGCATTGGGCGGATATCAACGCCGAGAAGATCGTACGCGAAAAGGGCGCTTCGGGCCAGCGGGCGCACGACCACTATACCTGCGCCTCGGGAATTACGCCCTCGGGCACGGTACACATCGGAAACTTCCGCGAGATTATCTCGGTTGAGCTGGTGGTTCGCGCCCTGCGCGCCCGCGGCCACGAGGTGCGGTTCATCTACTCCTGGGACGACTATGACGTGTTTCGCCGCGTTCCGAGTACGATCTCAGACCGCGAGCGCTTTGAGCAGTATCTGCGCATGCCGATCGTCCTGGTGCCGGATCCGGCCGGCGAGGAGGAGAGCTTCGCCGGCGCGAATGAACGCGAGCTGGAGGCTCTGCTGGATATAGTCGGCATCGCGCCTGAGTACATTTATCAGGCACAGCGATACCGCAGTTCGGCTTATGCCGAAGGCATTCGTACCGCTCTAGAAAAACGCGAGAAGATCCGCGAGATCCTCAACCGGCATCGCAGCGAGCCGTTGCCGCCCGAGTGGTGGCCGGTAGCAGTGTTCAGTGGCTTCACCAACAAGGATACGACTACGGTGCTTGATTGGGACGGCGAGTGGGCGCTAACCTACCACTGCGAGGAGACCGGCAAGACCGAGGCCATCGATCTGCGCACCACCGGACTGGCAAAGCTGCCATGGCGGATAGACTGGCCGATGCGCTGGGCGCATGAGTCGGTTGATTTCGAGCCGGCCGGCAAGGACCACCATTCCGAGGGCGGTAGCTTCGATACAGCGCGGGAGATCGTGCGCGAGGTCTACGGCTACGAGCCGCCGGTAACCTTCCAGTACGATTTTCTGAGCATCAAAGGCAGGGGCGGCAAAATCTCCTCGTCTACCGGCGAAGCTATCGGGCTGCGTGAAGTGCTTGAGGTGTACCAGCCGGAGCTGGTGCGTTACCTGTTCGCCGGAACGCGTCCAAACACCGAGTTTGCAATCTCGTTCGATCTCGACGTGATCAAGATCTACGAAGACTACGACAAATGCGAGCGCATATACTTCGGGCGGGAGCAGGTGAGCGAGAAACGCCGAACAAAGGAAGCGCGCATCTACGAGTTGTCGCAGGCGCACGAAGTCCCTGAGCGCATGCCACCGCAGCTCGCCTTTCGCCACCTGTGCAGTCAGGTGCAGATAACCGACGGTGACCTGGCGAAAGCGCTCGAGCTCGCGCTGGGCGCCGAGACTGTCGTGGATCTCACGCCGGCGGAGCGCCGGCGGCTCGAACAGCGCGCCGCCTGCGCACTGGCCTGGGTAAGACGTTTCGCGCCGGACGAGTACCGGTTTGAGCTCGCCCGCGCCGACAGCGAGCCGGCCGCGCTTGAGGAGCACGAGCTGAGCGCGGTTCGGGCTGTGCGCGAGCTGATCGAGCAGCGCTTCGACACGCTCGACGAGAAGGAGCTGCAGCAGGAGCTGTACGATGCGGCACGCGCGGTTGGCATCGAGCCGAAGGGACTGTTTCTGGCGATGTACCGGGTTCTGATCGGCAAGGAGCAAGGGCCCAGGTTGGCGGGGTTTTTGAAGACCATCGGGCGCGAGCGTTGTCTCGCGATTCTGGAACAGTACCGATAAGAGACAAAAGGAATCAACAGGCGATGGATGAAAAAGAGCTGAAGCAGCAGCTCGGCAGGCGCGCGGTCGATGACTTCGTGCGCAGCGGCATGCGGGTGGGCCTTGGTACCGGGTCTACGGCTGTCCATGCGGTCCGGCGGCTCGCCGAAAAGCTGAACTCCGGCGAGCTCGACAGTGTGGCTTGTGTGGTGACCAGCAGTCAGACCGAGATGGAGTGTGAGGATCTCGGAGTGCCGATTTACAGTCTGAACCATGCTCACATCGGCGGAATGCTCGATGTGACGATCGACGGGGCGGACGAGATCGAGCCCTCGGGCAGCCTTTGTAAAGGCGGAGGCGGAGCACTCACCCTTGAGAAGATCGTAGCCTATAACTCAAAACAGGTGGTGATTGTCGCCGAAGAGCGCAAGTACGTCGCTGAGCTCGGAAAGACCTTCCCGATTTCGGTCGAGGTGGTGCGCGAAGCGCGCGTAACGGCTACGCGGGCGCTCGAGGGGATGGGTGGCTCGGTAACTCTGCGCATGGCTCAGCGGAAGATGGGACCGGTCATCACCGACAACGGATGTATCATTCTCGACACGTTGTTCGCACGCTCGTTCGACGCGGTAGCGCTCGAGCGCGAGCTGAACGCCGTGCCGGGTGTGCTCGAGAACGGGCTGTTCACCGGACGGCAGTACATCGTTTATCTCGCTAAACCGGACGGATCGCTACGGGTGTTGGAATGATCGCTCAGGCTGGGTGAGCAGCACGGCGAGCACTCAGCATGCCCAGTTCAGCGCACCAGCCGCGTGAGCAGGTGTTCCTGTGTGCGCCATCCTGGATTGACCTTGACACGGAGGTCGAGGTGAATGCGGTACGGGAAAACCCGCGCAATCTCGCGTTGGGCTGTCTGGCGGATGGCCTTGATGCGGCTGCCGCCTTTGCCGACGAGAATACCTTTCTGGCTTTCGCGTTCCACGATCAGGAACGCCCGAATCCACAGCATCTGCTCTTCGGGGCCGTTCGATTCCGCCCGGCGCGTGCTGCCCGCATTATCGAGCTCACGAATCTCCATATCGCTGATATCGACGTACAGCGCGTGCGGAACCTCCTCGCGCGTCTGCAGCACGGCCTGCTCCCGGATCAGCTCGGCCACCCGAAACTCAGGGTCTTGATCGGTGTAGTACTCCTCCGGATATAGCGGCGCACCCTCGGGTAGCGCTGCGAATACAGTATCGCGCAGCTCGTTCAGTCCGTCACCGCGAACCGCTGAAGTCTCTACCACTGCGGCACGCGAAAGCGCCTGTGCGATCAGCTCGCGGTGGTCACGACCCCCGGCCCGTGGGAGATCGAGCTTGTTCAAACACGCCACAACCGGCACCTCTGTGGTGGTCAGAAGCTCGGCGATGTACTCTTCCTCGCGACCCACTGCGCGGGACAGGTCGAGCACATACAACACCGCCTCGACCTCCTCGAGACTTGCCGTGACCAGCTCCCGAAGATGGCGGTTTAAGCGCTTGCGCGAATGATGAAGCCCCGGCGTGTCGAGGAACACCGCCTGTCCGAGCTCGCAGCTGAGTATCCCGCGAATTCGGTTCCGCGTAGTCTGAGGAACCGGGGATACTATCGACACCTTATGGCCGCATAGCGCGTTTATCAGGCTGGACTTGCCGGTCGACGGACGCCCAACGACCGTGACGAATCCCGATTTCAACGGCAGTTCTTTCATCACGTTGTAATTCCTAGTATATTAGGCGCTGTTACGGAATAGCCACGAGACACAATACCGCAACCAGGGAGCAGTGTACTATGCAGAACCGAGTGAGGTCCATCAACGCGACCAACCAGAGCGAAGACAATCAGCGCGACGATAACGAACGGGCATCCGAGGTGCTGATGCAGCGAATGCTGAAAACGCGTACCATACTGGTGTCGGGCGAGATCAACAAGAACCTCGCTGAACGCGTCGTGCGGCAGCTGTTCCTGCTGGAGGACGCCGGCGATGACCCGGTACGCGTATTCATCGACTCTCCGGGAGGTGACGCCGACGCCGGCTATGCGATCTTTGACATGCTGCGGTTCATCAAGCCGACGGTATATACCGTCGGAATGGGACTGGTTGCCAGTGCCGGAGCTCTGATCCTGCTGGCGGCGGAAAAGCAATACCGCTTCGGGCTGCCGAACTCACATTATCTGATTCATCAGCCGAGCTCGGTAATGCGCGGCGTTGCCACTGATATCGAGATACACGCGCGCGAGATCGAGCGCACGCGGGCACGCATCAATAAGCTGATTGCCGAAGAAACCGGTCAGGAGCTTGCGAAGGTCGAGAAAGACACCGACCGCGATTTCTGGATGGGGGCCGAAGAAGCGCAGGACTACGGACTCATCAGCCGGATTGTCGCAAACAGGACCGAAGTTGAACCATGACCGTTCCACATATGCCCCCGAATGAAACTGTCCCGTTTCCGGGGCTCGAGGCGCTGGACCTGCCTAAGTTCGTCCGCTACGAGCGGGGAAAGGTGCGGGACATAATCGCCGGCGGTGACAAACTGATTATCACCGCCAGCGACCGGGTATCGGCGTTCGATCGGGTGCTTGATCTGGTTCCCGCGAAAGGCGAGATCCTGTCGCGGTTGTCGAGCTTCTGGTTCGCGCACACGCAGCACATCATCGAGAACCATATGCTCCGCGAAGTCACCGGACGCACGGTGTTGGTGAGTCGCTGCGAGCCGCTGCCGGTGGAAGTGGTGATCCGGGGATACCTGACCGGCTCGGCGTGGCGCGACTACAGTGCCGGAAAGCCGGTATCCGGGGTGCGCCTGCCCGATGGGCTGCGCCGCAATGAGCGCCTTCCGGAGCCGATTCTGACTCCTTCCACGAAGGCGCAGCTCGGCGAGCACGACCGCCCGATTGCCCGCGAGGAGTTGCTCGATCGCGAGCTGGTCCCGGAATCTGTTTGGCGCCGGGTCGAAGAAGCGGCGCACGAGCTGTTCCGGTATGGGTCAGCGTATGCTGTCGAACGCGGGCTGATTCTGGTTGACACGAAGTACGAGTTCGGCATGCTGGATGGAAAGCTGATTCTGATCGACGAGCTTCATACGCCGGATTCCTCGCGTTTCTGGGAGGCTGATAACTACGAGGAACTCCTGGAGGAAGGAGCGCAGCCGCAAATGCTCGATAAGGAGTACCTGCGGCTCTGGCTGATGGAGCATGGTTTTCAAGGTGAGGGCGAGGCCCCGCCGATCCCACCGGACGTGATCGGAGAGCTGGGAAATCGTTACCGGAGGGTGTTCAAGCGCCTTACCGGCGAAGATTTCGCACCGAAACACACCTCAAGCGAAGCGGAACGCGCGGCAATCCTGTCTCTATTGAATGAGGAGGCAGAGACAACCTCATAACCGGCCTCCTCGAGCACGGTGGGGAGGTGCGGTATGCGTCTGATACGCGTGACATGCGTGATGCGCCTGATGCCGGGGAGGCTCGTGAGGGTCGCGGCGGTAGTGGCGCTCGTGGTCCTATCCGCGGGCTGCGACTTGATCAACGGTCGGGGCTCCGGCAGCTCCGTAATCACGGTGATGAGCTACAACGTCGAGAACCTGTTTGACGATGTGTCGGACGGAACCGAGTTCCACGGCTTCGACCCGGCGCGTGACGACTGGGACACCCGCAGTTACCGGGCCAAGCTCGACAACGTCACCGCGGTGATAGAA
>PUNW01000040.1 GCA_003552665.1 Spirochaetaceae bacterium
CGGAACGCTGGAATGAGTATCGACAAAGCCTCTGGTTGAGTGTGCTGTTCGTGGTTCTCCTCTCGGTGCTGGGTGGTTTGCGTGAAATACTGCTCACCGGCGAGTTGTTCGAGACCTCGATCCTCGCAATCGACCTTTCATTCTTCGGTGAGCCTGCGGGGCTGTTGATCGTCGTCGGTACCGTTCTGGCTGCCGGGCGTGCGCTGCGGCGCAGCCCCACTGAAGACCAACCGTGACGGAGGGTGCCTGCAATGGCTGAACTGGGCTATATGGTTATAGGCGGCGTTCTGTGGAACAACATCGTTCTGACGTATTTGCTCGGGCTGTTCCCGTTCTTCGGCGAGCGGCCGGGTACGGTGAAAGCGAACCTGTGCCTGGGGCTTGCAACCACCGCGGTGATGGCAGTCGCGGTCGTTGCCGCTTACGGGGCGCACGAGCTCGTGCTGGTTCCGCTCGAGCTTGTCTACCTCGAGCACCTCGTCACGATACTGCTGTTGTTGATAATCGTTGCGGCGGCCGACCTGCTGTTTCGAAACTACCTGCAGCATCTGTTGCCACGGGTGTTCATGAACAGCGCCGCTTTCGGAACGGTGCTGCTGTACCTCGGCGATTGGAACGGCCTGGGCGAAGCAATCGGCACGGCGGTAGGGTTCGGGCTGGGGGTAACAGCCCTGCTGATCCTTGTCGAGACGATCGATACGCGGCCCGAGACGCAGCTGGTGCCCTCATGGCTGCGCGGCATGCCGCTACAGTTCATCACCTTGGGGATGCTTGCGCTGGCGATCGCGGGCTTCGAGGGCCTTTGATAACACACTGAAAACGAACGGAGCAGATTATGGCGATATTGACAGTCAGGACAGTGACCGAACGGCTTGAAGCGGTGATTCAAAAACGCCGCACGCGCAGCTTCGATCGCGGGATCGATCTTCCCGAGCATAAGCACTATACCGCCGATAAGCCTACCGCGACGCTACCGTGCCCGCAGACGGTGGTGGTGCCGTTGAATCAGCACACCGGGGAGACGGTAGAGCCGATAGTCTCGGTCGGCGACCATGTCGCCGCCGGGCAGAAGATCGGCGACCTGGAGGAGAAATGGAGCTCGCCGGTGCACGCCGGTGTCTCCGGGGTGGTTACACATATTGAGCCGCGCCCGTTCGGCGACGGCACCGCAGTACCGAGTGTGGTCATCAGGGCCGATCGCGAGCAGAACGTACCGGAGCTCACGCCGCGTGGGGATTGGGAGAGCCTGGATCGCGACCGGATCCTCGCCGTCATCAAGGACAATGGGATCGTGGGCATGGCGGGCGCCGGGTTTCCAACGCATATCAATCTCGACGTCCGCACGAAGATTCCGACTCTGATCGTGAACGGGGCCGAGTGTGAGCCGTTTCTGACCAGCGACCACCGGATCATGGTGGAACGCGCCGATGCGGTGATCGGCGGCGCGCGCATCATCGCGCGGGTAATCGGGGCCGATCGTTGTTACATCGGTATTGAGAACAACAAGCCCGACGCCATAGAGGTGCTGACCGAAAAAACCCGCGACCTGCCGGAGTTCAGCGTGGTGCCGGTGGCGGTGAAGTATCCGCAGGGCTACAAAAAGACCTTGTTGCGTGCGATTACCGGGAAGGAACCGCCGCTCGGCGGTCGCAGCGCCGATGTCGGGTGCATCGTGCGTAACGTTTCGACGACCGCGGCGATCTACGACGCGGTAGTGCTGAACAAACCGCTGTTCGAGCGGGTGGTGACCGTCAGCGGGCTGCATGAGATTGCGCGACCGGGCAATTATCGGGTGCCGATCGGCACGCCCCTGCGCCACATTCTCGAGCATGTGGGAGTGGACCTCGAGGCGCTCGGTGGATACAAGGTTGTCCGCGGCGGCCCGATGACCGGGACGGCGGTGGATACGCTCGAAGCGCCGGTGGTCAAAGCCGCCACCGGCATTCTGGTCATGCCCCCGGCCGCGATTCAGCCGGCCTATGAGCGCGTTAACCCGTGTATCCGCTGCAGCGCCTGCGTGAAGCATTGCCCGATCGGGCTGTATCCGAACGAGATCAGCCAGCTCGTTGAGGCCGGAACGCCTGAGGCCGCCGAACGGCTGCATATCAGCGAGTGCTGCGAGTGCGCGATCTGCAGCTATGTCTGCCCGGCTTACCGCCAGGTGACCGACCTCGTGATGGAGGGAAAGGCGATCCTGAAAGAGCGCCGGCGCCGAAACCGTTGACGCAGTTCACCCAAACCCCATACAGTCAGCCACAAGGACGGCAACTGCTGATGGGCGATCATCCCGCGCCGGAGGAGTATCCCGGTTTCACGACGAACACCTACCATGAGTACAAGGCCGGCGTAGTGAGCGAAACCGCCGGCCCGGTGATCTCGGAGTCGTTTGTATGTCTCTACGTAAACGGAGCCGAGCTCGCGACGCTGATGGCAAGCCCGTCCGACGCAGTTGAGCTGGTGATCGGCTTTCTGCGTTCGGAAGGAATAATCGAATCTCCCGACGATCCGGCCGAGATTGTGCCGGCTCCCAACGGACAGTGCGTCGATGTCTGGCTGAAGGATGCCTCGTTCCGCCCGCCGCACCGTCGCATTGTGACCTCGGGCTGCGGCGGCGGGGTCAGTTTCGACGACGTGCGGCAGCGTAGGGAGCCGATTACCACCGATCTTAGGCTGAGCGCCGAGCAGGTGATCAAGCTCATGGCGGAGTTCACGCGCCCGACCGAGCCGCGCGGACGAACGCGCGGGCTCCACGCTGCCGCCCTCAGCGACGGCCGGAATATTCTCCTGAAGCGCGAGGATATCGGGCGCCACAACGCGATCGACCGTCTCTGGGGCGCGGCGATGCTCGCCGAACTGGACACTGCCGGGCGCCTGCTGATGTCCACCGGCCGCATCAGCTCGGAGATGTTGATGAAGGCGGCGCGCATGCAGATCCCGGTTGTGGCCTCGCGCACCACCCCCACCTCGCTGACGATTGGTCTTGCCCGCGACTGGAACATCACTCTCATCGGGTACGTGCGCAGCAACCTGCTGCGGGTGTACTCACACCCCGAGCGCATCAGCGACCCGACCTAACCCACCCAGGCTCAGCGTCTCACCCAGGCTCAGCGCCGCCTGCCGTGCCGGCAGCGCCGTCGCAGTTTTTAAGTAGCTGCGTCACATGATCAGAAATACTGGTTGCATTTATCGATATCAGGCGGTATAATCGTGACACACAGAACAATAAACCGGGTGCAGCGAACATAACCGTTGCTCACCCCAACTTTACAGTCCGCTCCCGATCACCTCGGGGGCATAGTCGGAGAAGGAGCGAGTATGGCCGTAGCAGTGGAGAATCGGGCTGAACTATCGCAAGGGCTTGCTGATTTCATCGAGCAATGGCGTGGCAAGCCGGGTAACCTCATCATGGTGTTGCACAAGACCCAGGAAGAGTATGGGTACGTGCCTGAGCCGGTGGCACGCGAGGTTGCACGGCGGCTCAGAGTGCCTGACGCGCAGGTATTCGGCGTCCTGACGTTCTATAACTACTTCAATCTCGAGCCGCCCGGGAAACACCGCATTGCGGTCTGCATGGGCACCGCCTGTTATCTCAAGGGGGCGGGCTCAATTCTCGAAGACCTCTCGGATCACCTGAACGTAGCGGTCAACGCCGTCACCGAAGATATGCAGTTCTCGCTGCAGGCGGTTCGTTGCATCGGCTGTTGCGGGCTGGCGCCGGCGGTTTTGATGAACGACGAGGTGGTCGGAAAGCTGAGCATCGAGAAGATGCGCGAAACCCTGGAGCCGTATAAGGACGGCGACGGCGGGTCCGGAGACGCTGCGGCGTCCTGAGCAGGGGTAATGCACTGGACGCTTTCCCATATGCTGTTGGACCTGGTGCACAACTCGGTGCAGGCCGACGCGCGGCTGGTACGAATCGGGATGCATCAGGAGGCGAATCAGATGACGATTCGCATCGAAGACGACGGCAAAGGGATGGATCCGGAGCAGCAGAAGCGCGCGCTCGACCCCTTCTACACCGAGCCGGGGAAGCATCCGGGCCGGCGCGTCGGCTTGGGCCTGCCGTTTCTGGTGCAGACCATGACCGCAACAGGCGGGTCGTATCGGCTGCACAGCGAAAAGGGGCAAGGCACCACGCTGGAGTTTCGCTTTGATCCCGGGCAGATCGACTGCCCACCCCTGGGCGACCTTGCCGGGGCCCTGGCGGCGATGGTCACCCTTGAAGGGGATTACGAGCTGGAGTTTCATCGGACGGTTGAGACCGGCGGTGAGCAGATCGAGTACCGAGTCTCGCGTAGCGAGCTTCGGGAGGCTCTTGGAGAGCTTGAATCAGTACAATCGCAATCGCTTCTGTGGGAGTTCCTCCAGTCGCAGGAAGCGGAGTTGTAGAGTGCGTGAGTACGCCTAAGTACGGAGGTTAGGACTATGGCGCAGAAGAAGATGACGCTTGAGGAGTTGCGTAAACTCCGAGAAGAGAAGAGGCACAGCGTGCAGGTTCGCGATACCGAGGGGAAGACTATCCAGGTAACGGTCGGGATGGGTACAAGCGGTATTGCCGCCGGCGCGAAAGAGACGCTCCAGACATTGGTAGCGGAGTTGGCGAAGCACGAGCTCACCAACGTCCGCGTGCGCCAAAGCGGAGGGCTCGGCCTGGAGCACGCGGAGCCCACCATCGAGGTGCGCGTTCCTAAGATGCCGGCCGTGATTTACGGCCGCGTCACGCCGGACGTGGTGCGGCGTATCGTGAACCATCACATTATCGGCCGTGAGCTGGTTGATGAACATATCTACGATCGCCCGGCTGCAGACATTCTGGATGCCGGCGACCATCCCATCGTTAATGGAGAGTAAGCCATGCCATATGCGAGCTTTTGTCTAGTATGTCGCGGGACGGCCTGCGAATCGAGCAAGGCCGATACGCTGTATGACGAGATCAAGCAGCATGTAGCAGCCAATGGCCTGAACGACCAGGTCCAGGTGCTGCGTACCGGGTGTTTCGGATTCTGCGAGCAGGGGCCCATCGTCAAGGTATTGCCGGATGAGGCATTCTACGTACAGGTGGTCCCGGAGGACGCCGAAGAGCTGGTGCACGAGCACCTGTTGAAAGGCCGTCCGGTGGAGCGCCTGATCTACCGCGAGCCGGGCGTGCACGCCCTGGGTAACATCGACCAGATCTCGTTCTACCAGAAGCAGTTCCGCGTTGCGTTGCGCAACTGCGGCTTTATCGACCCTGAGAACATCGAGGAATACATCGCCCGCGAAGGCTACGTTGCGCTCGAGCGCGTGCTGTTCGAGATGAGCGCGGACGATGTCATCAAGGAGCTCGAGATTTCCGGGCTTCGCGGCCGCGGCGGCGGTGGCTTCCCGACCTGGAAGAAATGGAAGTTCACCAAAGATGCGCAGTCCGATCAGAAGTACATCGTCCTCAACGCCGACGAGGGCGACCCGGGCGCGTATATGGACCGCAGTATGCTCGAGGGCGATCCGCACTCGATGATCGAGTCGATGGCGATCGCCGGCTACACCGTCGGCGCAGACACCGGCTATGTCTACGTTCGTGCCGAGTATCCGCTCGCGATCAAGCGCCTGCGAACCGCTATAGCCCAGGCCGAGGAGTACGGGCTTCTCGGCGACAACATCCTCGGTAGCGGGTTCTCGTTCCGGATCGAGATTCGCCTCGGCGCCGGCGCGTTTGTCTGCGGCGAGGAAACCGCGCTGCTGCTCTCGATTCAGGGTGAGCGCGGCATGCCGGTACAGCGGCCGCCCTATCCGGCAGTAAAGGGGCTGTGGGGCAAGCCCACCGTGATCAACAACGTCGAGACGATGGCCAACATCCCGGTGATCATCATGCGCGGCGGCGCGTGGTTTGCGAAAATCGGCACCGAGACCTCCAAGGGCACCAAGGTGTTCGCGCTCACCGGCAACGTGCGCAACTCCGGCCTGATCGAAGTCCCGATGGGGATCAAGCTGCGCGAGATCGTGTACAACATCGGTGGCGGCATTCCGGGGGACAAGAAGTTCAAAGCCGTACAGAGTGGCGGTCCCTCGGGCGGTATGATCAGCTACGAGAATCTCGATACCGAGATCGATTATGAAACGCTCACGGCGCTCGGGTCGATGATGGGCTCCGGCGGCCTGATCGTCATGGATGAAGACAATTCGATGGTGGACGTGGCCCGCTTCTACCTTGATTTCACCGTGGACGAATCCTGCGGCAAGTGCGTGCCCTGCCGTGTCGGAGGCCGGCAGATACTGCACCTGCTCGAGAAGATCTCCAAGGGCGAGGGCACGATGGAGGACATCCAGCGCATCGAGGAAATCGGTAAGACGATGAAGGAGACCTCGCTGTGCGGTCTGGGCAAGACCGCGCCGAACCCGGCTCTGTCGGCTCTGCGCTACTTCCGGGATGAGTTTCACGAGAAGATTCCGGCTGAGGTCAGAGAGGATGCGGTGTAGCCGCACCGAATGCTATAGCCATCTTGGAGAGGATAGGGAGAGATGATCACCATAACAATAGACGGAAAGAAACTTCAGGTTGAGGCCGGCACGCCGGTACTCGAAGCCGCACTGAACGCGGGAATCGATGTGCCGCGGCTGTGTTATCACAAGCACCTGCTGCCGAGCGGCCATTGCCGGCTGTGCGTGGTCGATGTGGTCGGCTACCACGATCCCCAGCCGGCCTGTACGCTCGCGGCCAAAGACGGGCTCGTGATTACCACACGCAGCGAAGACCTCTACCGGCGACGCAAGACCATCATCGACATGCTGATCTCGGACCACCCGATGGACTGCACGATCTGCGACAAGAGCGGTGACTGTGATCTGCAAAAATACGCCTATGAGTTCGGCATGAAAGAGACCACGCTGAACAAGGACATTGCGCGTGAGGGCTTCAAACAGGACGACAACCCGTTCCTGCTTCGGGACCATCAGTACTGCATTCTCTGCGGCCGCTGTACCCGCGTCTGTGACGAGGTTGTGGGCGCGAACGCGATTGAGTTCTCCGGGCGCGGGTTTGACAGTCATGTCGCCACTCCGTTCGACAGTCCGATGGACGAGTCCGCGTGTGTGTTCTGCGGCAGCTGCGTCCAGCTGTGCCCGACCGCGGCACTCCTGCAGAAGGGTCGCGTCGGCCAGGGCCGCGAGTGGGAGTTCCCGCGCATCGACACCGTCTGCGGCTACTGCGGTGTCGGGTGCCGTGTGCAGTACGCGTTGAGGCCGGACGTCGAGGGCGGCATGCCGAAAAACGGTGATCGCGAGATCGTCTACGCGCGCGGGTATCAGGATGCGGTCGTCAACGAGGAGTTCCTCTGCACCAAGGGGCGCTACGGTTGGGACTACGCTACGAGCAAGGACCGGCTGACCCGGCCGCTGGTGCGTAAAGACTTCGCTAAACAATTGGGGCTGACCGACGAGGACTGGAAGCTGGACGAAACCAGCCCGCTGCAGGCGAAGAACCCCGAGGAGAACTTCATCCCGGTAGAGTGGGACAAGGCCCTTGAGATCATCACCGACAAGGTCGTAGAGGCGGTCGAGAAGCACGGGCCGGACAGTGTAGCCGGGCTTGCTTCGGCGCGCTGCTCCAACGAAGACAACTTCGTGTTTCAGAAGGTTATCCGCGCGGCGGTGGGCACCAACAACG
>PUNW01000006.1 GCA_003552665.1 Spirochaetaceae bacterium
CAATCTCGTCGCGAGACGATAATGAGTGTGTCGGTTGTTCAACGTAGTTCCCCTCCCAGTTCACTATGTTTTACACCGATACCTTAATGGTTGACCGGTTCGCAAGAACCGGTCTTTTTTTATTCGACCGGTTTTTTCTGCGCCCGGTTTTCAGTGCGCCCAAGGCCGGGAAGCGAACCTGTGCGTGGTCTTCTGCGGATCTGCTATCTCCCGCGCGGGGCGGGTCTTATCGCTGATGTCAAGGCGGCTCGCGAGGGTTCGAATGCTTGACAAAACCGGGCCCCGTACGTACCCTTACCACGTATGATCCTCACGCAAAAGCGTCGAATCGTTCTGACGATTCTAATACTAGCTGTCCTCACGGTCGCCGTGCTTGTGGGCACCGCAACTGGAATGGCTCTGGCATCCATCCACAACGCGGCCGGTATAGCCGCAGGCCCTCGAGATCACGCTGCGTTGCCGTCGCAGCTGCTGGACAGCAGAGGTCGCCTCATCACCGAGTTCTTCGCCGAAGAGAACCGCACCCTGGTAACGATCGACGAGCTCCCGCGCCACCTCATTTACGCGCTCATCACCCGTGAGGATCAATCGTTCTTTGAGCACCGCGGCTTCAGCATCAGAGGGACGGTGCGCGCTGCCTGGAACCTGGTAACCGGGCGCTACGTTTCGGGAGGAAGCACGATTTCCCAACAGCTCGCCGGTCACCTGTATGCCGACCGGCAGGAGTTCACGATCGCACGCAAGCTGCGAGAGCTGTGGTGGGCGCTGCAACTTGAACGCAGTCTCACGAAGTACGAGATACTCGAGCAGTACCTCAATACGATGTTCTTCGGACATGGGACTTACGGGGTAGAGGCCGCCTCGCGCTACTATTTCGGGCATTCGGCGACCGAGCTCAGCGTCGCCGAATCGGTGATGTTGGTGATTCAGCTCGCAAACCCATCGATGTACTCCCCGATCCGGCGCCCTAACGAAGCTCGGCGAATGCAGCGGATCATCCTCAACCGCATGGTCGAGAACGGGTACGCTACCCAGGAGGAGGCCGATCTCTCGTTCACGCAGTACTGGAACGACTACGATTTCACCCGAGCGAGCACCTCAACAGCGTTTTTCGAGCGTGAAGATCGCGCTCCGTACTTCAGCGAACATGTACGCTACCGCCTGGAGAACGAGCTCCTGCTCGGTGCCATGGATATCAATCGCGAGGGGTTCGTCGTCCATACGACATTGGATCTCGACTACCAGGCCCACGCGGACCGGCTGATGCGTGACGGCATCGCCCAGGCCAATGCCGCATACCAGCAAAGCCGTGATCAGCGGGTTTCCTACGGGGACGAGCTGGTGCCGGTGGTCGAGATGCTGTCGCTGGCATTCGATATCGACAGTATTCGAGTCGGCGACGCCACGCAACGCCGCCGCGCGCGCGAGTACTATCAGCAGAAGCTCAACCCGGTTGTGGACATGGTGTCGCTGATGTTCTCCCCCGGCGACAACGACGGGATCCGCCACGCCGGTCGCGTAGGTTATGCCCTGCAGGACCGTCATGTGCAACGGACCCAGGTTGAAGGCGCGCTCGTTACGATCGAGAATCAAACCGGCCATATCAAAGCGATGGTCGGCGGCTCACAGTTCGAGGCACGCAACCAGTTCAACCGCGCAGTCGATGCCCGGCTCCTACCCGGCTCGGCGTTCAAGCCGCTCTACTATGCGGCCGCAATTGAAAACCGCGCCGTTACACCCGCCACCATGATCTATGACTCCCCGGTCGTGTTCTGGAACGACGACGGCTCACCGTACACCCCGACGAACTTCCGAGGAGAATGGCGCGGGCCGGTGCTGGTCCGCGAGGCGCTCGCGACCTCGATGAACGTTCCGTCGCTGCGCGTACTGGAACGCGTCGGCTTTACCGAGGCGCTCAACACCTCGGCTCGTCTGCTTGGTATTCCCGAGCGAAATATGGTCAACCGCAATCTCGTCCGGCGCTATCCGGTGGGGCTCGGCGTCGCATCGGTGTCTCCGCTGGAGATGGCGCGCGCATTTGCGACGTTCCCGAATGAGGGACAGGCGGTAGAACCGATTGCCGTGCGTTACATCGAAGACCGTCAGGGTCAGATCGTCCTCGAACACGAGAAAGAGGTGCGCGAGACTCAACGCCGGCGTCGGGACGAGCAACAGATTATCTCACCGCAGACCGCCTATATCATGACCGACATGCTTAAATCCACGGTCACCGACGGCACCTTGCGCTATGCACGCTCAATGGCCGGAGGGTTTGACGGCATGCCGATGGCGGGGAAGACCGGCACCACGCAGAACTGGGCCGACGCCTGGACGGTTGGGTACTCGCCCTACTACACCACTGCTGTATGGTTCGGCTTTGACCGCGGCGGCGGAAACTCACTCGGGGTCGATCAGACCGGAGCCATTACCGCCGGGCCGGTGTGGGGCCGCATGATGCGCGCCATACACGCCGATCGGGAACCGGTGGATTTCCCACGGCCGAGCACCGGCATTACCGAGGTCAAGGTGACCACGCGCTCAGGCTTGCTGCCGCCGGAGCATTACGGGCGATCGACCCGTGAAGAGATCTTCCTTGCCGGTACCGAGCCGCGCGAGTACGATCGTCTGGAGGAGTTCGAGCGCGAACAGAGAACCCGGCTGGTTGACCGGCTACGGCGCAACCTCGAGACTACCGGCTATTCGCTCGATCAACGCGTCGATTTCCGTCGTGATCTGGACCTGAATCTCGACCTCAACGTCGACCGTGGCCGTCGTTTGAACGACGAATTTGAGCTGGATCTCGACCTTCGTACTGATCGCAGGCCCTCTCCGGAACGCGAGCCTGAGCCTGATGATTCGACCGATCCTATGCTTGAGCTCGATCAGGAACCGAGCTTCGAACTGCCTTCCGAGCCTGAGGGCAACCCGCTGCTCGACTGACCTAGACCGTAAAAGGTAACTGCTGTGCAAGTTCGAATTGACACGATTATCGTTCGAAAACGGGTTCGACACGATCTGGGTGATCTGACGTCGTTGAAGGAGAGCCTGCGGCAACACGGGTTGCTGAACCCCATCGTAATCACGAGCGACAACGTGCTCGTGGCCGGGCATCGCCGGCTCGAGGCCGCCAAGCAGCTGGGCTGGAGCACGATCGCGGTCCGCATCGTCGATCATACCGATGACTGTGATCAGCTCGAGATGGAGATAGAGGAGAACACGCAGCGTAAGAACCTGTCCACCGACGAGCTTGCCGAAGCGTACCTGCGTCTGGACAAACTACAGAACCCCGGGCTCTTGCGCCGAATATGGCTGGCGATCGTAGACTTTTTCAGGCGTATCTTCCGCCGCGGCTCGGTTTGACCGTCCGTTCGCACTTCACCACTCGATCATGACTCCCTAGCTCCAGATCTCATTGAAACTATGCGGGGTCTCACAATAGCGGCACACGAAGTTCTCGTCACCTGAGCGGTAGAATTCGGCTATCACCGGTTCGGCATGTCGAGGATGAGAGATGCAGTCCGGGTTTTTACAACAGATCTCCTCGAGATTATAGACGCGCGGCGGCATACGCAGCCGAAACTTACGCTCAACTCGGCGCCCGCGAATCAGGTTCAAGGTGCAGCCGGGTGCAATAGCCCCGAGCATCTTGATGATCCGCTCGTCAAACTCGGTTATTCCCGGAAGCGATATCAGCCCCTTGTGGCGGCCGGTCTGTTCCGAGGCAAACACTCCGTGGGAGCTCACACAGTTCAGGCCCAAAGTCCTGCGAATCTTGTTCACCTGGTCCCAGATAGTCTGCGGCTCTTCACCAACCGCGATGTGATCGATGACGATTCCGTCGGCGACCGGTTTGATCCCGATCTTGTAATCGTAATCGTCCTTGAGCCGGGAGCGGGGCTGGGTCTCTTCGACGAAATCATCCGAGAACCGTGGGGGGCGTTGTGCTTCGCCTCTGAAATCGGCCCCCAAATGACCGGCGAGCAACGCTATCTGGATGATTCGGGTGTAGTATCCATTCATCGCCTGCTCGTCCCAGGCGTTCACCGCGAGCTGGTCGAGAAACGGCGGAATGACCGGCGTCTCTCGGTGACGCGGTAAAGGGTGAAAGAACCGCATTCGCTCGCTCAGACGGGGGATGAACCATCGCCCGAAGGTCACAGCCTCACGCAGGGAAGCGGCACGGTCGCGGAGCTTCTCGCCCATGCGCTCGAGCTGTAGGCGTGTGAAGTACCACAGCGGTGCCACGTGCTCCTGCGACAGATACTCCTCTATCGACTCGAACCAGCGCAACCGGAAACCGTGGTTCTCCATTTGCCGCGCATAGTGTAACGGCATGGTGATACTCAGCGGCGCGACCATATCCACCTCAACCTCACCGAAAACGCGCAAGCCGTTGACCTTGGAATGCACCGTACGGCCGTGCAACAGGTCTCCGACCAACGCGAGATGAATATGAGAGCGATCCCAGTTCAAAGCTTCGAGAAAACTGAACTCGTCGAGAAACTCCTGGGTAGGATGCTCGTGGCGCCCGTCGCCACCGTTGATAAAGGCCGGCGGCGCGATGCCGTGACTCTCACAATACCGACCGACGACGTCTTCCAACCATCGACAGGTGCCTTCATGAGGGGTACGCATGATGAACACCGAGTTGCGTGAGTAACCCGCGAGCATCTTCACCGTATCGGTGATGCTCTCACTTTTGGCAAACGAGGAACCGGCCAACCCGAACTCGTTGACCTTCGCACGGTGGAACTTGGCGGCATTGCGGAACGATTCGCGCGTGCGCGTTGAGTCTTCGAGAAAAATCAGATAGACCCCGAGGTCAGAGTCGTTGACCCTGAATTGCTCTGCCCCGGCCAGGTCGGTAGCCAGCGCATGCTTGAGCTTCCGCGTCTGCTCGTACAGGTAAAGCTGTTCGTCGAGAGAAAGGTCGTTGACAACTTGTATGGTGCGGCCACGGAAGCTGCTCACTGCATCGACTCCAACTCCACGAGGTCCAGCGCCAGCACCCTGTCGTCGGGAGCCTGCACGTACACCCGGGTGTCACTGACCATGATTGCGGTGTCGGGCCTGACCGCTTCGGCCGATCGCGCCGTTAGGCGCAAATCGCGGTCAAACCGCCCCAGATACCACTCGTCGTCGTAGCGCGTTACCGCATAGAAGCGGTTCTCCTGCGCATGCAACACGAGCTCACTGCGCCGCGAGATCTCGAAATCGCTCTGGGCAATGACCTCGCGTTCATCGGGCGTGACGCGTGCCAACCGCGTGCGCCCTTCGTTGTCGGCGATCACAACGGCATGATCGCCGATTGTTTTGAACTTCCGCCCCCATACGGCCTGCAGGCCTGTAACCTCACCGAGAGGATCTCCGCTCTCAGCCGCTATCCGCACGAGCCGACCGCGGTCGTCATCGTCCATCAGGATGAACCAGGACTCCTCCGGCGGTTCCGGCTCCTCTACCGGCTCATCCTCCGGCTCATCGATCAAAGCAGCCACCTGTTCCTCGAGATCGAGCATTTCACGCGTGTCCTCTGCAATGGCTTCGCGCTCCTCGCGCACCAGGTCGGTAAGGTCGTCTACCTCATCCTGCCGCTCGGCCACCTCCTCCGCACGTTCCTCGAGTTCCAGCTCGCGCTCTTCGACCTCCGCGAGCTCCCGCTCGATCTCGGCGATCCGCTCGAGCATTGCATCGGACAAATCTTCGGCCGCGCGCCGTTCCTCGAGCTTGCGCAGTTCGGCTACCAACTCATCTTCACGCCGGGTAAGCTCATCACGGTCACGATCGAGCCGCTCGACTGCACGATCAAGCTCTTCGATTCGCTCGGCCAACACCCGCTCCAGGAACTCGACCATAGCCTTGCGCGTGGCAATCCCCCGGTTGTCTCGAGTTCTCAGCTGCTCGCGCACCTCGGGGTCAAGCAGCGCGAACGGGCTCACCGCTGCAAGGTCGCCGGGACGCGTGCCGTCGGTCAGCGGTATCACCAGCTCGGTGCCGCCGGGCCAATCCGAGTAATGCGTCGAAAGCCCTACGCTTTCCTCAGTGAGGTGTTGGAGCACAACCGGCTTGTACCGCTGTTCGAAGAACTCGAGCTCATTGCGAAACACGGCGTTGTAGATCGTGATGTATTCAGCCAGCAGCGCAGCATCGTCCTCAAGGTATTCATAGGCCCCCTGCAGATAGCCCGCGATGATCAGCCTGAAGTTGTTGATGTGATCGACCCTGGCTCGATCCGACAACAGCATGATATCGGCGTCCAGCCCTTCAGTCAGGGTGGGATCAACTGCGTGTATCACGGTGTAGACGCCGAAGTAGCTGAACTGGCCGAACTCGGGAGTGAACTGCTCACCGAGGTGCAACCCGATTCCCAGAATCTCGTCCCGGGTCTGCACTACCTCGAGCGGGCCTTCATAATTCTGAAACTCAATCGGGCTGTCGATGTACGGCGCCAACTCGTCGGAGTCCACCTCGTAAGCGCCGAGCACCGGAACAGCCGTGAGCAAAACGAGCAGCATGAGCTTTAGCATCGGCGACACTCCTAATCCCGCAGTATAAGCGATACCCGGCTAGTTATCAATCGAGCGCGTTGCCGAAGCGCCGAGTGTACCGAGACCCAACCGGGCGCGCCGGCGCACCTCACGAGTCCGACCGTGTTCGGCAAGCTCGCCGAGCATACGCCAAGCTTGGGAGTGCGAGCTGGGACCGTTGTACAATGCGAGCCCAGTCAAAGCCTCGATCGCCGCCAGCTCCAGCCGTTCCGACCGGCGCGGCGCGCGCAGGTAGCGAAGGGTGCTGAACAGCATTTTGCGCGACCGGTCGCTTCGCACCTCGGCGAACGCCCGGAGGTAAGCCACGCGCACCGATTCGTCCTCCTCACCGGAAGCAAGCCGTCCCAGTTCACGCGCGCTCGGCAGATCGCCGATCAGCGCCAACAGTGCGACCGCTTCAGCCCGCAACTCCGCGACCGTAGGCGATGCGGTTCGAGCCCCGGCTCCAATGATTCGGCGCAGCAATCGGCGCAGTTCGTCACGACGGCCGTGCAACCTCGGCTCCTCGATCAGCGCCCGCAGCTCGCGGAGGGCAAGTCGCCGGTCCGGGCCGCTCCCGCTGAAAAAGAGCTCCTCCGCATACAGCAGCTCCAGGTCCCGGCTCTCGGACTCGCGGTCGTTTGTGTCGGGCCGCGGCTCGCCCGCGCCGGACCGCCGTCCGGATTGCCGGTCATCGCCGCGCGCGCCGTACCATCCCACGGCTCCCTGCCTCGAATCATGAGCTGCATCGTCACCGGCGGCCTCCGGGACGGTCCGACCCGCGGGCTGCCGGGGTCCGTTTCGCCCGGGTTGCTCGCGCAGCGCATGAACGACCCAATCAGCGGTTGCCAGCAGCAGGCGGCCCCGGGCGTCAATCTGCAGGCGATATACCGGGCGGTCGCCCAGTTCGGCCTGGTCGAACGGCGTGAGCTGCTCCTCTCCCGGATCGCTCTCGAGCGACTCGCTCTCAAGGAAGGCCACCCGTCCGTCCAGGTTGAATACCAGATCACAGGCGGGGCTCAGCGCGATCGTCCCGAGGTTCAGATCGTCCTCCAGCTGCACCTGCCTGCGGACCGCACCGTCCTCGGCCCCAAGCACCTGTACACCGTCTTCACCATCGACGACGACCACCGTTCCGCAGCGCTCGTCTACCGTGACGGTATCAAGCTCCGAAAACTCCCGCCGCCAGACCTCGCTCAGATTCGCATCCAGAAGGTGGATTCCGCCGGCATCGGTCCTGACGAGGAGTCGTCCGCCCCCGAGCGCAAACAGCTGCCGCCCGACCTCGCCGACAGGTGCAGTTCGGCGAATCCGGCCGTCCTGATCAAGGCGCATCAACTCGCCCTCGGCGGTGGCGACCGACACCATCCCGTCATCGCCGAGTACCGGCGCGGCGGTGATGGCGGCCTCGAGTTGCCGTTGCCAAACAGCACGCCCGGCGGGCGTAAGAAACGCCAGCATCCCGTTCTCGAACGCAATGACAATGTTGCCGTTCCGGCTCACGGCCGGCCACAGCAGCCGGCCCTGCACGCGATAGCTGAAGGCCCGGCCGCCATCCGGATTGAGCGCGACCACCCTTCCGGGCTCGACCGTGAGCAACACCGTGTCGTCGCCTCCGAGTAGCAGAATGCCGCCGGGCAAGCGGCGCGTGTCGTACCGCCATGCCGGTCGGCCGCCGGCCTCAATGGCGTACAAGTAGCGATCCTCAGCCGCGAAATAGACTCGGCCGTCCTCGGCCACAGCGAACGGCGTGCTCACCACCCCTCCGACCGCGTGGCGCCATTCGCGTGCATACCACCCGCTGCGCGGCGACTCCGACTGGACAACTCCGGGGACCACGACGGTTGCGGCGACTAGGATCAGAAGCCGGCCAAGCCCGGTCAGCCGGCGCTTCCTCAGCGGGGGTCTCATGCGGTTACCAGGGCCTCCCACCGGCTCTCGGCATTGCGCTCGATCCTCGGTAGCGCCCACGCTCAGCCCCCGTGCTCAGCCCGCGTGAGCTGCACCACGGTCTCGATCTCGGCGGTTTGCGGATAGAAGTCGTAGGTACGGATTCGCTCGAGACGCAGCGGTCCCGCCAGCCTTCCGAGATCGCGAGCGAGCGCAGCAGGATCGCAGGACACGTATATCAACCGCTGCGGGGGACTGTGCCGCAGTGCTCGCGCTACCGGTTTACTCAGCCCGGTTCGCGGCGGGTCTACCACCACTACGTCGTCGTCGCGGAAACGGTTTCGCGATATCCACCGCTCCACAGGCATCGCCTCGAACCGCGCCGTGGTCGTTTCCAGGTTGTCCCCGGCGGCTTCACGAGCACCCGGATCGCTCTCAACCGCGACTACCTCCGCGAAGGATTGGGTCAGGAACGCCGCAAACACCCCCACGCCCGCGTACAGGTCGACGGCACGCCGCCCGGCAAGCGGCATGATTTCGTTCTCGATCAGCGCCGACAGCATCGGAACGTTACTCTGAAAGAAGCTTGCCAGCGGAACGCGGAAGCGACGCCCGTGGAGCAAAACGGCAGTGGACCTCTCCCCGGCTTCCGGCGCGCCTTCAGTTGCCCAGATGGTGCCCTCAGGCGGTGCATCCTGGGCGCTTGATGCTTCTATGGAACCTGTGCTGCCCCCGCAACCCTCGTGCCACCCTGCAGGAGGGGCGAACACCAACAGCCGTTGCGAGCCCTCGAGATAGCGCGCCGGATCGGCCAGGATCGCGTTCACCCCGTCGGCGGCAATTGGGCAGTGCTCAACCGCCACGACTTCATCGCTACCACGCACGCGATACCCGAGCCGGCCGTCTGCGCTCGGGTGTAGCTGCACACGGCTGCGATACCCGAACTGCGGCCCCCCGATCGTCTCGATGCCCTCCCGCAGCTCCTGCAGGGCCGTCCGCAGCCCGCCGACCCGCTCCAGCGTTTCACGCAGAATCTCTCGCTTGAGGCGCAGCTGCGCCTGGTACTCGGCATGCTGCAGATTGCAGCCACCGCACCGCCCGTAGACCGGGCACGGCGGACTACTGCGGTCCGGCGAAGCCTCCCGGACCGCAGTCAGTTCGGCGCTGCGGTATGATGCGGTCTCCTGTACGTAGCGTGCTTCAACAAGCTCTCCCGGCAGCACCAGCGGAACGAACACCACCTTCCCGGCACGGCGGCCGGGGTGTTCGTCACCGCGATTCACGGCACGACGTTCTTCGGCCTGCGCCGGCTTGCCCTGCTCCTCGGCTTCCTCGCTGATCGGGCGTTCAGCGCTGCGCGCAAGCCCCTTCCCGCCCGCAACCAGCGTCTCGATCCGCAGCAGATCGCGAAAAAAAAATCGCTCAAAAAGGCTTGATTCAGACCCCATTCACACCTACAATCAGGGAATAGTGTGGAATTCCGGTCGGTTCGGCCCCCGCACGCAACCGATCGGCTCGCTAAGGGCAATCTTAGCATATTTTGGTGACATCCTCCTACGTTGTTGGACGATACGACTTCTTTCACCGAAGGAGCGGTAAGAGACAATGAAGAATCCCAATAAGCTCGCCAGCATGCCGACGATCAAGCGGCTGCCGTCGTACTTGCACGTTATTGAAGCGGCTGAAAAGGAAGGCAAAGAGTACATCTCCGGCACGGTCATTGCGGATGAGCTCGAGCTAGAACCCATCCAGGTGCGCAAGGACCTCGCCATCACCGGGATCGTCGGCAAGCCGCGCATCGGCTTCCCGGTTCGTGACCTCATTAACGCAATCAACCAGTTTTTACGCTGGGATCGGGAGCACCAGGCCGTTGTCGTCGGCGCGGGGCATTTGGGAACGGCGCTTATCGGTTATGAAGAGCTCGCTTACCGCGGTGTAAGAATCCGTGCGGCGTTCGACCTCGACCAGCAGAAAGTCGGCAAGACGGTGAGCGGTGTCCCTGTGTATTCGCTGGGTCAGTTATCAGACAAAATTCAGGAGCTGAACATCGATATCGCGATTCTTTCGGTGCCGGCCAGCCACGCGCAGGCAGTCGCGGACATGATCGTCAAGGCCGGCATTCGGGCAATCTGGAACTTCACGACCGTGAAACTCAAGGTGCCCTCCAATGTAGTCGTGCAGAAGGAGGACATGTCCTCCGGCTACGCGATGCTTTCGGTGAAGATGAAGCACGCCTTCGGCGAGCACGACTGACCGTCACTTCCTCGCCCTTCCGCCGCGCCGGGCTCTGACCGGCGCGGGGCAAGCTGAGTGCGGACAGTTCAGTCACGGACGCGGATACGGAAGTAGCGCTTCTTACCGGCGCGAAGCACCAAGCTGCCGTTCACGACCCATGACCCGTCGATCATCGCTTCGGTGGTGTCTACTTTGGTCTCATTGATGCGCGCCCCACCCTGCGTCACCAGCCTCCGGGCCTCGGAACGGGAGCTGCACAAATCGGTCCGACTGAAAAGCTCCACGACATCAATGCCCTGTTCCACCTCGCTTCGGTCGATCTCCAGCGAGGGGATCGCGTCGATATCGCCGGCCTCCCCTCCGCCGAAGGCCTTGCGTGCCGCGTCACGAACCCGTTCCGCTTCCGCTTCACCGTGCACGGCCTTGGTGAGCTCAAAGGCCAGGATCTCCTTAGCCTGATTGATCTCGGCGTCCGGGAGCTGCCCGAGTCGACGCACTTCCTCGATCGGCAGGAAGGTGTAGAGCCCGAGAAACCGTTCCACATCCACGTCCGGCACATTGCGGAAATACTGGAAGAAGTTGTACGGCGAGTAGACCTGCGGATCGAGATATACGGCGCCTTGCTCGGTCTTGCCCATCTTCTTGCCGTCCGCGCGCGTGACGAGCGGGAAAGTCAGCGCGTAAGCTTCGTTACCGCTGACTCGGCGAATCAGATCGATCCCGGAGACGATGTTGCCCCACTGATCGTCCCCACCAACCTGAAGCATACAGCCGACCTTGCGGTGCAGCAGCAGGTAATCGTACGACTGCAGCAGCTGGTAATTGAACTCGATAAACGACAGACCCGTTTCCAGCCGCTGTCGGTAGGTTTCGAAGGACAGCATCCGGTTTACCGAGAAGTGCCGTCCGATGTCACGCAGGAACTCGATGTAGTTCAGGTCGACCAGCCAGTCCGCATTGTCGACGAACTCAGCCGTCAATCCCTGACGCTGCAGAAAACCTTCGAGCTGGGCGCGGATTTTCTCCGCGTTTTGCTCTATCTGCTCCACCGACAGCATCCGGCGCATCTCGGTCTTGCCTGAAGGGTCACCGATACGTGCCGTACCGCCCCCGATCAGCGCGATCGGCTTATGCCCGGCACGCGCGAGGTGCGCCATTGCGAACACCGGCACCAGATGCCCCGCATGCAAACTCTCGCCGGTGGGGTCAAAGCCGACGTAGAACGGCACCGGCTTTTCGCTCATCAGCGCCGAAAGCGCCTCCCAATCACTGCACTGTTGTACGAACCCGCGTTGTTTGAGTTCCTCAAGCCCTGAGCGCATCGCAGCTATACCCTCTTGTAGTTCTTGATTTCGCGCCGAATCCGCTCGGCCAACTCCGGAACCGGCACCCGCACCTGTTCCATCGAGTCTCGCATGCGCAGCGTCACGGTATTCTCTTCCATCGTCTCGTAGTCGATGGTAACGCCGAACGGTGTTCCGATCTCATCCTGTCGCCGGTAGCGCCGGCCGATAGCCCCGCTTTGATCATAGAATGTGGTGAAGTCGTCTCGCAGCTCGCGTTCGATTTCTCGAGCCCGTTCGGCAAGCCCATCCTTCTTGACCAGCGGAAACACCCCAACCGTGATCGGAGCGATCTCCGGATGCAACCGCAACACCACACGGCTGTCGTTCTCCGCAATCTCCTCTTCCTCGTAGGCATCTGCAATTACCATCAGCACACTGCGCGTCAGACCGGCGGAAGTCTCGACAATGTAGGGGATGAAGCGATCGCCGGTGGCGTCATCCAGATACCGCAGATCCTTACCGGAGTATTCGCTATGCCGCCGCAGATCGTAGTCCGTCCGGTTGTGAACTCCCTCGAGCTCCTGCCACCCAAACGGAAACTCATACTGGATATCAAACGCCGCTTTGGCATAATGCGCGAGCTCATCGGGACCGTGCTCCTCAAACCGCAACCGGTCAGGCCGTATCCCAAGCTTATGGTAATACTCCATGCGCTGATCTTTCCAGTACTCAAACCACTTGTTGTCTTCGCTCGGATGCACGAAGTACTGCATCTCGAGCTGCTCGAACTCGCAGGTGCGGAAGATGAAATTCTTGGTGACGATCTCGTTGCGGAACGCTTTGCCCACCTGAGCGATACCAAACGGCAGCTTCAGCCGTGAGGTCTGTACGACATTCTTGAAGTTGACATAGATACCCTGTGCCGTCTCCGGTCGCAGATACACTTCCGAACCGGACTCAGCCACCGGGCCCAGGTAGGTTTTGAACATCAGGTTGAACTGGCGAGGCTCGGAGAGCGGGTTCCCCGCAGGACTGGTCATGGTGCGCCGGTTCTCTTCCGGCAGATGGTCCCAGCGAAAACGTTCGTTGGTCACGGTATCTTCGACCAGCAGATCGGCGAAGCTCTCTACGTGACCCGAGGCTTCCCAGACGCGCGGGTGCATCATGATGGCTGCGTCCAGCCCGACAATATTGTCGTTCAACTGCGTCATTTCCCGCCACCAGAACCGCTGGAGACGATTCTTCAGCTCTACCCCGAGCGGTCCGTAGTCCCACGCGGAGGATAACCCGCCGTATATCTCAGACGACTGAAATACGAAGCCACGCCGTTTGCACAGCGACACGATGTCATCCATTCGATTACTCATCTCGTGATCCTCACTTCTTGTCCATCTTAACTACGGCTACAGCTTAGCAAGTGCAGCGTCAATGCGCCCAAGCGCGCGATCGGCCCCCAACAGACGGAGGGACCCGATTAAAGGAGGGGAGGCTCGCGAACCCGTGACAGCCACCCGGAGCGGCATCATCACATTACCCAGTTTTGTATCGTACTCTTCGGCAACCTTCCGAAACTCATTCTCCAGCGATTCGTCGTCATAACCGTCCAGCTGAGCTACCAACGGTCGTACAGCTTCAAGCAGCGCCTTCGTCGCACCAGTGTCCATCTTTTTCGGGACCAGGTCCTCCGCCGTGTAGTCGTCACCGATATCGGCGAGCAGGAACCGCAGCAGGCTCGGTGCATCAGAGAGCAACTTCAGGCGTTCCTTCACGAGCGGTATCGCATTCCGCACGACCTCCGCCTGCGGCGATTGCTCGCCTGCCGGCAACAACCCGGCCTGCTCGATGTACGGACTGAGCACCTCAAACAGGCGTGCGTCGCTGCATGCACGGATGTAATTCCCGTTGAACCACTCAAGCTTCTTATAGTCGAAAACCGCAGGCGCCTTGTTGAGCTTCTCGACCGTGAACAGCTCTTCCAGTTCGTCTAGCGTGAAGAACTCCCGGGAGTCATCGTACGACCATCCGAGCAAGGCAATGTAGTTGATCAGGGCTTCAGGGAGATACCCCTGCTTCCGGAACTCTATGACACTCGTGGCGCCGTGGCGTTTGGAAAGCTTCTGCCCGTCTTTTCCGGTCACGAACGGCAGGTGACAGAATTTCGGCGGTTCATGGCCGAGCGCCTCGTACAGCAATATGTGCAACGGAGTCGACGACAGCCACTCCTGGGCCCGGAGCACGTGGGTGATCTGCATCTCGTGATCGTCGACGACGTTAGCCAGGTGGTACGTTGGGAACCCGTCTGACTTGAGCATTACCGGATCCGGAGGAAGGTCCTTGTGCTTACGTTTGACCGTCCCAAGCAGAAGGTCCTCAAATGACGCGGTACCCTGGTCCGGAATCTTCAGCCTTACCACCGGCGTTATTCCTTTTGCCCGATACGAGAAACGCTGCTCGTCAGTCAGCTCGCGGCAGTGTCGATCGTAGCCGACCACGCCGTCGCGTGACCCTTCGCTGCGAAGAGCCTCCAGACGTTCCGGCGAGCAGAAGCACTCGTAGGCCCAGCCGCGACTCAACAGCGTGTCGGCCGCTGCGCGATAGCGCTCGAGCCGATGCGACTGCAGGTACGGCCCGTACGGCCCGCCGCAGTCGGGGCCCTCGTCCCACGAAACACCGAGCCAGTTGAAGCTGGCATAGATGTCCTGCAGCGCATCTTCGCTGTAGCGTTCCCGGTCGGTATCCTCGATGCGCAGAACAAAACTGCCCCCGGTAGAGCGCGCATATAGGTAGTTGAACAGCGCGGTTCTCACCCCGCCAATGTGTTGCAGCCCCGTTGGCGACGGGGCATAACGTACCCGGACCATGATGGCGTACTCATTTCTCCATATTTGTCAGACTTTGCATCGCGTGTGCCGTAAGCCGTTCACAGGCGACGGTTTGGCAATGTATTTTGACAAAGCCCGCAGCGCCCGCAGCGCCGACTAGACACTGCGGCGCATTATAAGTCCCTCGGATTCGAGGGTCAAGGCGACCGCCGACCGCCGACCACCGCTGAGCACCCTGCAACCGGCACGGAACCCGGCGGCACGCGACGACGCCGGTAGGCCGTGTTATCGGTCGAACGCATCGGTGTTCACTCTGAGGGGTTCGCTTGTTGCCCACCACGCTGTGCAGTTTCGGAAGGATACCAGTCCGGGAAGGCCCACGCTGAGGCGTCCTGCAACAACTTCGCCATCACAAGCACCATGAGGTTGCTTCGGCTGCGTTCTAGTTGCTTCTGCCATCGGCGCAGATTGAGCCTGTTGCGCAGTTGGTTGAGCTGTTCGTTGACCCGCTCAGCCACCTTTTCGTCGAGGTTCCGATAGCTATCGAGCATGTAGGTGGTCAGCACACGCAGAATCGGGTCGCGGCCTTCGTCCAGGATCTCCAGGAAGACGCCCTTAGCATCCTCGTAATTCCCGCCCAGCATCAGACCGAAGGCGTAGCACCAGCGCACCCAACCCCGGTTGGCGGTCTTCGTGTCGCGGGCCAACGGCCCGAAGAACTGTGTTATCGCATCGGCGTCGTTCTTCAGGAGGTGCGGGATGCCGAGCTCCACCGCGAACTCGCGTACCAGGGCCGGCCGCTCGGTGCGGAGCAACTGCTCGAGCTCGTGGATCTTGTCAGGTTGCGAAACGACAACGTAGCCGTTGACGAGAAGCCGGACATGTTGCTTGCTGACGCGCTTGCGTTCGAACACCGCCGTTTCCAGGTACGCTACAAGCCCCTGCCAGTTTTCGCTTTCCAATAAGCCGAACAGCTTCCAATTCTTGGCGAAATAGAGATTCAAGACGACAATAATAGCAAGGAACACCAACGCGAGGTACCAGTTGTCAGCCCAGAAGATCCGGGTGTACTGCCAGCCGAGAAAGAAAAAGGGCAGCAGAAAAACGAACAGGAAAGAGAGTATAATGATTATGTTGAACGCGGCAAAGATCAGCTTAAACTTCACGTTGATTTCTCCTATAATTGTAGGAGCTTCTAGTCTAAAGCAAATGTCTCCACAGGGCAACGGGAGCAGTTATGAACGAGCTTGAATTAAAGAACGTCAACCCCGGCGGGTACTTCACCGCTCCGGTCTACCTGGATGAAAAGTACGTCCTGCTCTCCCCGGAAACTCCCTTACCGGAAGAACTCCTTACCCGCATACAGGAATGGGGGTTTCGGTCGTTACTCACCGAAGGCGAGGTAACCGATCAGGCCCCGGATTCCAGCGGGGCGGAGCTTGCCGGCGAGGCGCCGTTGCTGAGCTATCAGACGGATCTGAAGGAGCAGGAGCGGCTCCGGGAAGCGCGCGAGTTCTACCACCGGATGCTGCAGTACACCGAACAGCTGTTCACGGATTTTGTCTCCCGAAACGATCTCTCGGCGCGGGAAGTCTCGGAACAGATCAAGCACCTGATCGAGATTGTGCGCCAGCGACGCAAGTTCATCCTGCGCTTAACTGAGATGGAATCCGGCAAGCAGAACTACGTAGTGGAGCATTCGGTCAAGACCGCGATTCTTGCCGTCGCGGTCGGCAATACTATGAAGCTGCCGGTTCACAAGCTGATCGAGCTCGGCACCGCGGCCCTTCTGCATGAGATCGGAATGGTTCGCCTTCCGCCGCAGCTGTATATGGCGCAGCAGCAACTCACGCCGCAGGAGAAGAAGGCGATTACCGCTCACACGATCCTAGGCTTCAAGGTGCTCAAACAGTTCTCGTTCCCGATGTCGGTTTGCCTGGCGGTACTCGAATGCCGAGAGAAACCGGACGGCAACGGTTACCCGCGCGGACTCACCGACGAGAAGATCTCGCTCTATGCCAAGGTCATCGCGGTCTGTGGTTCATTCGCGGCGCTAACCTCACAGCGCCCCTTTAGGCCGGCCTACCCGGCTCACGCGAGTATCCTGGAGTTGCTCAAAGACCGCGGGAAAGCCTACGACGAGACGGTTTTACGGGCGTTGGTCGTCACAGTTTCCATCTACCCGATTGGCTCTTACGTATTGCTGGAAAACGGTGCCCGTGGCATGGTTGTAGATACGAACACCGAAGACGCGCGCGCTCCGAATGTGCGGGTATTGTCCGGACCTGACGGCCGGGTCTACAGTGATCCCCCGACCGTGGCCACGACGGATGCGGAGCACCACATCGCACGGGCGCTGACCGCGGCCGAGACGGAGGACCTCAACCGGCGACGCTAGGTGCACGCGCCGCTTCACAAACACGAGCGTAGCTGCCACTCAGATACAGTACACGAACGAAGAAGCGAGATACTGATGTCACACACAATCACCGTTACGTTTACAGCGGGCCACACGCGTCAGCTTCCGGTAGGGATCACCACCGGAGAGGTGCTCGCGCAAAACGGATATCTGGACAACACCAGGCGACCGGTGATCGCAAGCCTGGTCAATAACGATCTTACCAGTCTGAGCTATCCGCTGGAAGTCAACTCCAGCGTGCTGCCGGTAAGTATCGACTCCCCGGAAGGGGTGCGCGTCTGCCGCAGGAGCCTGTGCTTCATGCTGGCGATGGCCACCAACACCGTGCTGCCGGACGCGCAGATGGTGATCGGGCACTCCATTGGTGACGGTTACTATTACTACTTTCGCAATCGCGAGGCCGCCGAGCGCTCCGAGATCGAGCGGATTGCAACCGAAATGCAGCGATTGGTTGATGCCGGGTTGCCGATCGAGCGCAAGATGCTCGGATACAACGAGGCGCTGGAACATTTCAACAGGAGCGGCATGACCGATACCGCGACTCTGCTCGAGCACCGCAATCAGGCGAAGGTGGCGGTCTATCAATGCGGTGATTACATCGATATATCTCACGGACCACTGGCTCCATCAACCCGCGTCCTCGACAGGTTCGAGCTCCTGCCGTACAAGAACGGCTTCCTGCTGCGCTACCCGTCGGAGCATCAGCCGGACACCATTGCTCCGTTTGAGGACAACCCGCTGCTGTTCTCGATCTATCAGGAATACCGTCGCTGGGGTGAGGTGCTCGGCATAGGATCGGCCGGAAGCCTCAATCACCGCACGCTCACCGGCAGCATCAAACAGTTCATCTGGATCGCCGAAGCGCTGCACAACAAGAAGATCGACGCAATTGCGGACCAGATCGCGCAGCAGCGTGACCGCATTCGTCTGATAACGGTAGCCGGACCTTCATCCTCCGGGAAAACTACTTTTGCGAAAAAACTGGCCATTCAACTGCGCGTCTATGGGTTGCATCCGGTTCCGATTTCTCTGGATGACTACTTCGTCCCACGCGAAGAGACACCCTTGGATGAGCACGGCAACTACGACTTCGAGGCGCTCGAGGCTATCGATGTCGAGCTGCTGAATCGCCACCTGGTTGCTCTGTTCGACGGGCTCGAGGTACAGTTGCCGGAGTTCAATTTCAAGACAGGCCGCAGGCAGCTCAGCGAGCACTATCTGCGCCTACACGAGAACGAGGTGCTGATCCTCGAAGGAATCCACGGGCTGAACGATGCCCTGCTCCCACGCATTCCCGAACAGGCGAAGTACCGCATCTATGTCTCAGCTCTCACGCAGTTGAACATCGACGACCATACGCGCATATCCACGACCGATAACCGTCTCATTCGACGCCTGGTTCGTGACCACCAGTTCCTGGGTCACTCGGCTCTCGACACATTACGCATGTGGCCGAACGTGCGGCGCGGCGAAAACCGCAACATCTTCCCGTTTCAGAACAGCGCCGATATCGCGTTCAACTCCGCCCTTGATTACGAGCTCGGGGTTTTGAAATCGCATGCGGTCCGCGTGCTTCTTGCCGTCAAAGCCAACCATGAGGTCTATCACGAGGCTATGCGGCTGCTTTCGTTCCTCGAGAACTTCGTAGAGATACCCGAGAAATACGTGCCGGCAACCTCGATTCTGCGCGAGTTCATCGGCGACAGCGGCTTCAAGTACTGAGCGGGCAGGCAGGCGGCTCGGCTGACCGCGGTTCTAGGTGTTGATTCCGGGCGCATCGGTGAACAGCCCCGCCCAACTCCCGGCCCAGGTCGGCTGCTCCAGCGCGCGGTCGAGCAGGCGCACAAACTCAGTCCTCGGCAGGTTGACGGCCCCAAACCGGGCAAGATGCTCGGTGTAGACCTGACAATCGATCAGGAAGAACCCGGCCGCTTGCAGTCGCCGAACGAAGGTCACAAACGCCACCTTGGACGCATCGGTGACGTCGGCGAACATCGATTCGCCAAAAAAGGCGGCACCAAGCGAAACTCCGTACAAACCTCCCACCAGCTCACCTTCGCGGTAAGCCTCCACCGAGTGAGCATAGCCCATTTCATGCAACCGGCGGTACGCCTCCAACATCTCGGGGGTAATCCAGGTGCCGTCCTGCCACGTCCGCGGCACGGTTCGACAGGCCTCGATCACCCGTTCGAACGCGCTGTCACACCGGATCTCGAACGTCTCACGCTTCAACACGCGGTTCAGAGAGCGCGGCAGGTGAAGCTCGCCCGGAAACAGCACAAACCGCGGGTCGGGGCTCCACCATAAGATCGGTTGCCCCTCGGAGTACCAGGGGAAGATGCCTTGAGCGTAGGCCGACAGCAGCATTTCGGGTGACAGATTCCCGCCGGCTGCCACAAGCCCTTCCGGCCCTACCTGGTCAAGCGGAGGAAACTGAAAGCGGTTGTAACGTTCACGGTCGCTACGACTCACCGGTCAGGTCTCGGCGTCCTGCGACTGCGGCTCCTGCGACTCCCGTTTGCCTTCCGGACTCCACTCCACGACCTCGTCGGCACGTGCGATCTGCACCTCGCCGTCGACCAGATCGATGATAGCTCTGCCGCCTTCCTGGAAATCGCCGAACAACACCGCATCAACAAAATACGACTTGATCTTCTCCTCTATCAGTCGAGCGATATTGCGCGCTCCGAACTCCGGCGAGTACCCGTTCTCGGCCAACCAGCGGACACATCGCGGGGTGACTTCAATTGAGACGCCTTTGTCCGCCAACTGCGACTCGAACTCCCTGAGCTCCTTGCGAACGATATCCTCGATAACCTCGACCTCGAGACGGTTGAAGACGACCACCTTGTCGAGACGGTTACGAAACTCAGGCGAAAAGATACGCTCGACCGCGTCCCCGACCGCTTCGGAAGTCACCGACCGCTCTCCAAAGCCGATCAGGGGCTTACCGATCTCCCGCGCGCCGGCGTTGGAAGTCATTATCAGCACGGCGTTGCGAAAGTCGGCCTTCTTGCCGGTATTGTCGGTGATCGTGGCGTAATCCATCACCTGCAGCAGAATATTATAGATATCCTGGTGAGCTTTCTCGATCTCGTCGAGCAATACTACCGCATGGGGATTCTTGCGTACCGTATCGGTCAGCAGCGCCCCTTCTTCGTACCCGACGTAGCCCGGCGGCGAGCCGATCAGGCGTGAGACAGTATGCTTCTCCTGATACTCGCTCATATCAAACCGGTGCATGCTCACCCCGAGGGTTTCGGCCAACTGCCGCGCGAGCTCGGTCTTCCCGACCCCGGTGGGTCCCACGAACAGAAACGATGCTACCGGCTTCTGAGCGTTGCGGAACCCGGCACGCGAGCGCTTGACCGCCTGCACCACAAGGTCGATCGCCTCGTCCTGTCCGTAGACAACCTTCCTGAGGTCACTCTCCAGATTCTTGAGACGGTCGCGCTCGGAAACGGTCACGCTCTTGACCGGAACCTTCGCTATCTTCGACACTACCTTTTCGATCAAGCTCTCGTCGATCTCGATCGTTTCGCTCGCCTCGGTGGACGCCTCCGCCGTCATGCGGGTATAAGCGCCGGCCTCGTCGATCACGTCGATCGCTTTGTCCGGCAGATAGCGCTCGGTAATATACTCGGCCGACAAGTGCACGGCCTGCCGCAACGCCTGATCGGTATACCGTACCTTGTGGTACTCCTCGTACTTTTCCCTGAGACCCTGCAGAATCTCATAGGCCTCATCTTCGGTCGGCTCCGAGATTTCGATCTTCTGGAACCGTCGCGACAAAGCGCGGTCTTTTTCGAAGTAGCGTTTGAACTCTTCATGAGTCGTCGAACCGATGCAGCGGATTCGCCCGGTAACCAGTGCCGGCTTCAGCAGATTGGACGCATCCATCGCGCCTCCGGAAACCGCACCGGCGCCCACCAGCGTATGGATCTCATCGATAAACAGGATGACCTTGTCTTTCTTCTCAAGCGCCTTGACCACTTGTTTGACCCGCTCCTCGAAGTCTCCCCGGTAGCGGGTCCCGGCGAGCAGCGAGCCCATGTCAAGCGAGTAGATCTCGAACTCCTGCAGTAGCTTCGGGACCTCGCCGGCGGCGATGCGCTGGGCGAGCCCTTCGGTAATCGCAGTTTTACCAACACCGGGATCGCCGAGATGGACCGGGTTGTTCTTCAGCCGGCGGCATAACACCTGAATAGTCCGTTCGAGAATGTCCTCCCGCCCGATGAGCGGCTCAAGCTTGCCTTCGCGAGCCACCTCCGTCAGGTTGGTGGTAAACATCTCGAGCGGGTCACGCTTTCGGCGCGTACGCGATTCCTGCTCGTCCCCCTCGGCTTCGTCACCCTCTTCCTCGAAATCGGACTCTTCCTCGCCGCCTTCGAGCGAAGGAATACCATGCGAGATAATCTCGAGCAGATTCAAACGTGTGATTCCCGAGGTCTTGAGGAAGTATGCCCCGTGCGACTCCTTCTCGTCGAAGATCGACACCAGAATATCGCCGATATCCACCTCTTCCTTCGACGAATGCTCGGTGTGGAATACCGCCCGCTCAATGACGTTCTGAAACCCGAGCGACTGCATCGGCTCACCGTCTTCCACCACCGGCACCTGCTCTTTAAGATGATCGTCCACCTGGGCGCGAATTGCGTCAGGGGTACCGCCACAGGCTTCAACGATCTCACGCGGCGACTCGAAATGCATAGCTGCATACAGGATATGCTCCGGCGTAAGGTACTCGTGATGCCGTTCCTTCGCCTCCTGATAGGCGGCATTGAGAATCGCTTGGAGCTCCTTGTTTATCTTCATGGCGTCATACCTTCTCGATCGTGCACTTGAGCGGAAACTCGCGCTTCCGGGCCATGCGGTGAACGGCAGCGACCTTAGTCTGAGCGATATCAAAGGTATACTGGCCTGCTTGCCCCGCACCCCGCTGGTGGACCTTCAGCATGATCTCAGTCGCCTCCATGATGCTCTTGCGAAACACCTTCATCAACACCTCCACCACGAACTCCATCGTCGTGTAGTGGTCGTTGTGAAGTACCACGCGGTACAGGTCGGGCGGCTTGACATCCTGATCTTGCCGTTCCTTTATCTGTTCGTTCGAATCGGGATACTCGGTTCCGGCCACGATGGTGCGTCCTGTAGCTCGAGTTTGCCGGCTGTGAAGCAACGCTCCGCCTACAATATACTGTCAGAACTGCAATGGGGCAAAATACCCGGCTTCATCCCGGCCGCTCGTCTCGAGGTGTATGGTTTCCAGCTCAATCGGGATATAGCGCCGCCCGAAGTCACTCTCATGCCCTGAACGATATCGCAACCGATAACGCCCATCATGCGATCTTAGCATCTCGTCCACAAGCGGCGAAAGCCCACGCGGTTGCGCGTGTCCCACCACACGCCCCCCGGTGAACTCCGCAAGGTAGCGAAGCTCATCGTCCGGTGCCTGTTGCGCGATCATCAGCGGATAGAACCGTACGCCGTGCATACGCAGATACTGCGCGAGCTCCTGAAGATCATATGTTGAGAAACTGTCTTCGGCAAGGCGCCCGTCGGTGATATAGACCAGACTACGCTTATGCGGTTCGCTCAATAGCTGCGAAGCGGCAAAACGGATGCCCAGGTCAAACTGCTCCCCTGCGCGGTATTCCTCAAGCTCTCCGGTCGCGGCGCTGCGGGCAGTGATCGTGCCTACCCCCGCTTCGGCCTCCAGGACCGGTGCCTCCGGCGCCGGGACGATCACCTGTATCCTGCCTCTGCCGGACACCGCCTCGGCGAGCGATTCCGCCGCCCTTCCGAGCTCTTCGCGCCTTCTCTCCAACTCCGGACGGCGCGAAGCTACGACCGCCAGCTCCACCCGGTCGGCGAGATGGTCGGCCCACTCCAACTCCACACGGGTTTCAGGCGCGTAGCGGTCTTCGGTGAAGATGAAGTTCTGCGCCTGTAATCCGAGGATCGGCCGCCCGCGACGGTCCTGCACCGTCACCTCAACCACCAGCTCCGGAAAAGCGTCGGAGTACACGCGGTCGATACGCGGCCGGATACCCGCGTACAGCCGCGATGCGGGCGAGACGATCAGGACTTTGTTGGCCGACTGATCGGTGAGGATGATATTACGGTTGGCGTCGGGCACGGCCGAGGTGAGCTTGCCAAGCTCAGTATCCAGCCGGAACCGGCGCTCGGTCGCGATCGTCTCGACATCGAGAATGACAACGTCGTCACGGTTTGCGATCAACAGCCGTCCCGAGTCATACTCGGACAGAGTCTCGGGCCGATCGAGCCCGATCTCGGCGACGGTCTCGAGATAGTTCCCGCTGAGATCGAACAGCACCAGCTCCTCGCGCTCCGCATCGGCCACATAGACTGTGTCTCCCAGTACCGCGATCCCGGTCGGGGCACGCAAGCCGCGAAAATCCCCCCGGGGGCGGCCGAACGAGAGCAGGTGCTCACCGGAGCGGTCGAACTTCAGCACTCTGCGATTACCCCAATCGGTTACGTAGATGTTCTCCTCGGCGTCGGTCGCAAGGTACTGCGGGCCGAGCATCTCCCCGTCGCCTAGGCCGCGACTGCCAAACTGGGTGATCCGCCGTCCGTCGGCAGTGATATGTGAGATCCGGTGCGCACCGAACTCGCTGACAAGCAGCGTTCCGTCGTCGAGCTCGAGTAGATCAAACGGCCGGTTGAAGCCTTCGAGCCCTCCACGCAACCTCCGCCGCAGCCCACCGTTAGCGTCCAACAGCAGAATCTCCCCGGTGCCGTAGGAGGAGAGGAAGAAGGAACCGTCCGACCGCGGATGCACCGAAACCGGCTGAGCGAACAGCCGCCGGCCGTCACGTTGGCCCGGAAACTCGGAATTGATCAGGTAGTCCTCAGGCGGTTCCAGCTCGAACGCGAGCCCGCGACGTGCTTGCAGAGTCTCAACCCAGGTCTGAAGCATGGCCGTGCCGTCGCCGGCTGCCAGTAACGCGCTCCACTCGTGGATAGCGGCCTCTTCAAAGCCCGAGAAATAGTAGGCGCGGCCCAACCAGGTGCGCGCCCTTGAGTCTTCGGAATCGTAGGCCAGTACGCGGTTGAACAGCCGGATAGCTTCATTGTACTGAGCGTTGTGAAATGCCCGTACCGCCCAGCGGAACTCCTCTTCCGCGGAAACCGCGTCCAGCGTCACCTCCTGAGCATAGACCTGCGACCGACCGTCGTCGCCGGCGAAAAGCATCACCGCGATCACCAGCACCATAGAGAGTCGCGGCACCAATCTCGGCAGGTTACCAGCCGGTTTCATGCAATTCCCCTCCCGTACGACCACAGCTCGCGCGAATCAGCGAACGCGTTTGGCCGCCCCGGTTACTTCACGGAGGTGACGTTGAATCTCCTCGTTATCCGGCGCGCTGAGGAGCGCCTTTCGGAGAACGTCACGCGCTTCCTTGACCTTGCCGAGTTTGTACTGCACCCAACCGAGCGAATCCAGATAGGCCGGGTAGTCCGGTTTGATCGCCAAGGCCCGCCTACAGTAATCTTCGGCAACATCGAGCTTAATCTCGTTTTCCGCCATGACGTAGCCGAGCGAGTTCAGCGCCGTGGCGTTGTGCGGGTCCATCTTCAGCGCCTTTTGCAGATTGGCCACCGCGCCGGCTACGTTATCCTGCGCATACAACACGTAGCCCAGCGCGGCGTACACCTTGGCCGATTCGTAGCCGTCGTCCACCAGACGGCTGAACTCGAACTCCGCAAGCCGGTAGCGCTCGGTGACGGCATAGATATAGCCCACGATCATCCGGCTCTGATACACATATGCGAAGCCCATCTCCGAGGTAATAACCTGCTCGAGGTACAACAGCGCTTCGTCGTACCTTTCGAGATGCGTGTAGCAGAGGCCGAGGTAGTAGGAGATCTCAGGGTGTTTTTCTGCATCCGCCTCCAACGTCAACAGCCGCTCGAGAGCGCCTTCGTAGTCGCGGTTACGCAGCAACCTCACAACTTCGTGCATACTCACACCCGCGCATTATTCAGAAACATCGCTTCACGGTATGGTTCATCCTGACGGTGGTTAACCGGATTCAGAAAGATCGGGCTGACCGAGATTGCGCCGTTCGACACGGCGTGCCAGTCGGTGCCCGGAACAAGGTCGGTCTCCGCCGGACTTCCGTGCATAAAAAAGAAGGTATCACCCCGCGGGACCGAAAACTGCGAGAGGCGGTCATGATACACGCGCACGCAGGGCGAGGTTATCTCGACCGGCTTCTCTGCGCCGGGCGTATTGGGGGCGTTTATGTTGACGAAATGTTGATCGTTCCAGAGCGACACCAACTCCTCGAGATGGCGAACGAGGAACTCGGTAACCGCTTCAAAATGGAACGGCGGTGCAAACGAGTCTACTGAGGTTGCGATTCCCGGCACGCCCATCAGCGCCGCTTGCCGCGCGGCCGCCGCAGTTCCCGAAAAGATGATATCGGACCCCAGATTCGGCCCGAGATTGATCCCCGAAATTACGACTTCCGGATGCACATCAAGCGCATCCAACAAGCCCAGGATCACACAATCGGCCGGCATGCCTCCGGCGGCGTAGGTCCGGTCTGCGATCTCAGTAAACCGCACCGGTTCCTTGATCGTGATGCAATGCGAGCTGGCGCTGCGCTCCCCGTCCGGTGCCAGCACCCACACCTCGTGGTGCGGGTCCAGCGCCTGTTTGAGCGCCTTCAGGCCCGGACTACGTACTCCGTCGTCGTTTGTAAGCAGTATCTTCATGGTTCCCCTCCGCTGACACGTTCAATGTACCATAACTCCGGCGGAAGGCACACACGTGAACGTGTCCGGTGTCAATCCGAAGATACGCTCGTATTCTTCAAGACGTTGAGAATAGGCCCTCTCCCCCGCTTCGTCCAGAAGAACCAACGAGGAAAAGCTCTGCGGGCTACCGACCATCTTAGCTCCGTAAATCCCTTCAGTCTCATCGGAGCGCTTTACCAGCCAGTCGAGCTCGGGATACGAGGCTTCATACAGATCGCGCAGGCTGTGGTGCGAACGCAACAGCAGCTTACCGAGATGCCCCGCATCTCGCCGGCGCAACGCGCTCGCGGTCTCGCGTACGCGCTTGATCTCGGTCACGATATGCATGCAATGCCGCCGAACTACTTCGGAGTAACTCCCCATCGCCTCGTTGAGGTCTTCGGTGGAGAAATCACGCAGCGCGCAGCCGGCTTTGCCGTTACCCAACGCCCTCACACAATCATGCATCTCCTGCGCGCGATCGATGATCTCGACATCCTCAGGGAAAACCGGTATCTGGAGGTCGGTTATGTGAAAGCGCGCTCCGTTCAGACGAACAGGAATGTGCGAATACTCGAGCGTTCGGGCATCAATATATACGACATGCCCGGGCTTAGCATAGTAGGAGGCAAAAAACTCCAGCAAGCCGGTTGACTTGCCGAGAAACTCGAGCTCAGCGTTGCGCGCGCATCTGATCAACTGCGAGGGCGAAAGCTCGAAGTTTCGCAGCTTCTTGAGGGCAAGCGCCGCAGCAATCCCCACCGCGGTTGAACAGGCAAGCCCGATACCGCGCGGCACGCTGCCGTCCACCGTAATGTTGGTACCCTTTAACGGGCAGCCGACCCGCGCCAGCTCTAACAACACCCCTTTGAGATGATTCGCCCACCGGTCTTCCCGCCGGTAGCGCACCCCGGCGATAGTGGTCTTTTTGCGTTCATTAGACTGCACCGAGTAGAACCGCAACGAGTTATCGTTGCGGGAGGAGACGGCAACCTGCATGCGCTGTTCGGTAGCCATGCCGAGCGCTATGCCGTCACTGAACTCGGTGTCGGCGCCCATAATCGTAACCACACCGGGGGCCGAAACGACCACCTCAGGCGGCGAACCGTGCTCCCTCGTGTGTGCAGCAGCTATGTCAGTCATGGTAAGTTCTGTTATGCTCAAAACGCTACTGCAGGTATTTTAGCCTAAATAATCTA
>PUNW01000127.1 GCA_003552665.1 Spirochaetaceae bacterium
AAACGTTACTACCCCGCCGGCCTCAATTGACGGTCGCGCGGGAGGTGTGCTACTTGTAGGCGATACCGGAACCTCGAGGAGATAGCATGCAGTTCAGCTTTGAAACCACCGTCCGAATCGTCGACGCCCTGGCAGGAAAAGGTCTGGGCGAAGAGATCGCGGTACACGGATGGGTTCGCACGAGGCGAAGCAGCAAATCGGTTACGTTCGTCGAGCTCAACGACGGCTCCTGCATGAGCAGCCTGCAGATCATCTTCGATGCCGACAGCCCGGTGGCGGCGGACGAGCTCGAGCGCATGCAGACCGGCGCCAGCATGGAGGCACGCGGTACACTCAGTGAGAGCCCCGGGGGCCGGCAGAGTGTGGAGCTGCGCGCCACCGAGGCGCGCGTCATCGGCGAAGCCTCCGCCGATCGGTATCCACTCCAGAAGAAACGCCACAGCTTCGAATACCTGCGCGAGATCGCGCATCTACGCGCGCGCACCAACACGTTCGGCGCCATCGCGCGCTTGCGCAACACGCTGAGCATGGCCACACATCGTTTCTTTCAGGACTACGGCTTCTATTCCCTCCACAGCCCGATCATCACTGCAAGCGACGCCGAAGGGGCGGGAGAGCTGTTTCAGGTGACCACATTGCCGCTGGATGAGCTTGCGGCTGCTGAGACGCAGCTGGACTACAGCCGCGATTTCTTCGCCAAACCGGCCTACCTGACGGTCAGCGGCCAGCTCAACGCCGAGATCTACGCCTGTGCGCTCGAGCGCGTGTACACTTTTGGCCCCACGTTTCGCGCTGAAAACTCCAACACCACCCGACACCTGGCCGAGTTCTGGATGATCGAGCCTGAGATGGCTTTCTGCGATCTTGACGGGAATATCGAGATCGCCGAACGCTATCTCCGCCGCCTGATCGAGGCCGCACTGCGTGAGAGCAGCGAAGATATGCAGTTCTTCGACAAGCGCATTCGCCCCGGGCTGCTCAACGAGCTTGAACACCTGCTTGCCTCCGATTTCACGCGCATTACCTATAGGGAAGCGATAGAGGCGCTCCAACGCAGCGGTAAGGAGTTCGAGTTCACCCCCTCATGGGGAGCGGATCTGCAGTCGGAGCACGAGCGCTATCTTACCGAAGAGCTCTACAACGGCCCGGTGATCGTCACCGACTACCCCAAAGAGATAAAGGCCTTCTACATGAAGCTAAACCCGGACGGCGAAACCGTGCGGGCGATGGACGTTCTCGTACCCTACCTGGGAGAAATCATCGGCGGAAGCCAGCGTGAAGACGACCTCGAGCTGCTAAAACGCCGCATCGACGAAGCCGGGCTCGATCGTGAAGCTTACTGGTGGTACCTCGATCTGCGGCGCTTCGGAACGGTGCCGCATTCCGGCTTCGGCCTGGGTTTCGAGCGCCTGGTACGCTACCTCAGCGGGATGCAGAATATCCGTGATGTCATACCGTTTCCGAGGACGGTGCGATCGGCGGAGTTCTGATAATCCCGCCCTAAGACGTCAGCCTGCGACATCAACCGGCGGCACCGCGCCGTTGCAGCTCCCGGTCGAGCGCATTCGCAAAGGCCTGAACCGCCCGGTGGTCATGGCTGTCGCCGGCCGGGCGGTACAACCCCGCATCACGAAGCTCTTTGCTGAAGTTGCGCAGGGACAGACGCTCGCGGACGTTTTCGGCGGTGAACACCTCGCCGCGATCGTTGAGTACGACCAGGCCGCGCTCGACGAGCTGCGCGGCAAGCGGTATGTCGCGCGTCACCACCAGCGCGGTTGCCGGCGCTTCCGCGACAATACGGGCGTCGACCGCTTCCGGGTCACCGGACACCACGATCATCGACACGTGGGGGGATTCCGGTAGCGGAATCTCACGGTTGGCCAGATAATAGACTCTGATACGGCGCCGCTCAGCGGCACGCGCGATGATCTCACGCACGCGCCGGGGGCAGGAGTCCGCATCGACCCAGATCGCCGAGATCGGCTCAGGCATCACGATCGAGGTTGCCCACCCGCGCCCGATAGAGCGTCGCGCTGCCGGAGACGTTGTAGCGCCCGGTGTCGGCGGTAACGAAAGCCGATTCCCCCGGCTCCAGCCGCAGGACGTGATCCTCGAACCGCAGATCGCTGTACCCGTCGAGGCTCAGGAGGATTTCCGGGGTGTCGTTGGCCTCGAGGATCACCGCACCGGCGTCGCCGCCGAGGTGTGTCGGCGCAGGCAGCGAAGGCGTGTTGTGACGCCATAGCTCGAACTCCGGCACCGGCGTGCGATACACGCGTGAGGTGCGATCGACAACTTCGGGATCGATGATCTTCACGTCAGTGTGCTCGAACCTGAGCACCCTGCGCAGCTCTTCGCGATCGATGTACTTCGAAGTGAGCCCCCCGCGTAACACGTTGTCGGAACTCGCCATGATCTCGAGAGCCGACCCACGCAGGTACGCATGCAGCTCTCCGGCCGGGAGAAACATCCCCTCTCCCGGACGCAGCTTAATCAAGTTGAGGTACAGCGGAGCGATAGATCCCAGATCGCGCGGGAAACTGCGGAGGAGCTCGTGCACCCAGTACCACAGCGGATCCTGCCGCTTGGTCTGCGCGATCTGATCCACCGTCTGCAGCAACACATCCGCGTCCTCCTCCGGGATCTCGAGCAACGCCTGCAACAGCGCGTCATACGCGCGCTCCTCGTCGGGAAGGCTCACCGCCTCGAAGGCGCGTTTGAGAATCTCGCTGCACCCGGTCTGGCCGAGCAGGTCCTTGATTTCGCTTAGCGGCCGGAAGCCGCGCAGAGCCCAGAACTCGCCCATCGCGACAATGAGCTCCGGCTTCGAGTTCTTGTCGCGATAATTGCGCTCGAAAGCGTCGATCGCGATACCGCTGCGCTCTTCACGTTCGAACCCTTCTCGCGCCTGCTCGCGCGTAGGGTGAGCCTGAATTGACAACGCCGTATCCACCGCGAGAATCTTGAAAAGAAAGGGAAGTCGGCCGCCGAAGCGCGCCGATACCCGCCGCCCCAGCCGCGTTTCCGGATCAGCAGCGATGTATTCGCCGAGCGGTTGCAGAGTGCCCGAGTCAATCTCCACCTTGGACGGCGCTTTCGGATGCGCCCCCATCCACAGCTCCGCCATCGGCTCGCGGCTCCGGTTCGAGAGTCGCAACAGTCGCGGGATGGCATCGAGCGACCCCCAGGCATAACGCTGTATCTCGTTTTGCAATCGCAGTATTGGCATGGTATGTCTCAGTTTAGTCCGGTCATTCACGACCGTCAACGCACGGCACACTCGTGCCCTTGATATTCATTCAGCACGCCAATACAATCGAACCCGTCTCAAGCAGTACAACCTCTATACTCCGATAAGGATGGTAAACAATGAGTATTTCGCCACTACAACAAGCACGCTACCAGTATCAGCCGAAAGTCCCACAGGCGCTGGCTGAGGGCATCGACAAGCTCGGAGCCGTGGAGACAGACGAACCGATCGGTACCGATCTCCCGGCCGAGATCCGCGAACACTTCCCGTTGACCGTCGGGCGTTCGGTCCTGCGCTTCCGCGCGGGCGAAGGCCGCGCGGCGCAACAGAAGCCGTTCCGGGTGGCGGCGATACTCTCCGGCGGCCAGGCCCCCGGTGGCCACAATGTCATTGCGGGATTATTTGACGGTCTAAAGAAGGTGCACCCCGATTCGCGCCTTTTCGGCTTCCGCAACGGCCCGGGCGGCATTTTAGAGGACAATTGCGTAGAGCTCACCGCCGAACTCGTCGACCCCTATCGGAACACCGGCGGTTTCGACATCATCGGCTCGGGCCGTACCAAGCTGGAAACCGAGGAACAGTTCAAGCGTACAGTGGAGGTGTTCCGGCAGCGCCGGCTGGACGCGCTGGTCGTTATCGGCGGTGACGACTCGAACACCAACGCAGCGCTCCTGGCAGAGTACATGGAACGCGAGCAGACCGGTATACAGGTGATCGGAGTTCCGAAGACAATCGACGGCGACCTCAAGAGCGAATACGTGGAGGCCTCGTTCGGGTTCGACACAGCGTCCAAAACCTACGCCGAGCTCATTGGAAACATCGCGCGCGATGCGAGCTCAGCGCGGAAGTACTGGCATTTCATCAAGCTGATGGGGCGTTCGGCGTCGCATATTGCCCTGGAATGCGCACTGCAGACCCAGCCGAACATCTGTATCATCTCTGAAGAGGTGGCCGAGAAGCATCAGACCCTCGGAGAGATCGTCGAACAGGTTGTCAACACCATCTGCGAACGCTCCGAACAGGGCGACGACTTCGGCATCGTGCTCGTACCGGAAGGTCTGATCGAGGCCATCCCGGAGATGAATGCCTTGATCTCGGAAATCAACGAGCTGCTCGCGGCCGATGAGGAGTACTTTGCCACGCTGAAGACCTTCGAAGATCAGTCCGAATGGGTCAACAGGAAGCTCAGCCGTGATCGGTCGTACGTGTTCTCCACCCTGCCAAATGAGATTCAGCGCCAGCTGCTGATGGATCGCGATCCGCACGGTAACGTCCAGGTCTCTCGCATCGATACCGAACGCCTCCTGGTCGAGATGGTGGAGGCAAGGCTCGACGAGCTCAAAGCCAACGGCCGCTTCAAAGGCAAGTTCTCGCATCAGCACCATTTCTTCGGTTACGAAGGCCGGTGCGCATTCCCGAGCAACTTCGATAGTGATTATTGCCAGACTCTCGGCATGACGGCGGGCCTCCTGATCGCCTGCGGAGCCAACGGCTACATCAGCGCTGTGCGCGGGCTGGCTCGTCCGAGCTCCGAATGGGAGGCGGGAGGTATCCCGCTGGTCGGCATGATGACGATGGAGAAGCGCAAAGGTAAGATGACACCGGTCATCGAGAAAGCTCTGGTCGTCACCGACGGTAATCCGTTCAGGACCTTTGCTGCGCACCGTGATCGCTGGGCAAAGGAGAGCGATTATCGCTTCCCGGGCGCGATTCAGTACTTCGGCCCGTCCGAGATCGCCGATCAACCGAGTCTGACGCTGAAGCTCGAGCATCAGGCCTGACGTTGCAGTTGCGGCACCGTAGTTCTGCGAGCCGGCCGGCCGGCCGGCATCGGTTCGCAGAGCTGCCCTTCACCCGCCGCTCACTGCCGACACAAGCGCACGATATATCCGTATCATGGCTGCCGTATCGCGCCGGCAGTACTGTTTGAGGCGGGCGAGCGCCGTTTCCGGTGCTTCACTCGCACCTGCCTGCGCGTCGAGGCAAAGCCGAAGATAGAGCTCCCCGGCCCGGCGGCCGTCCTGCACCGCCAGGTCACTCCAGTCGGCCCCGCACAGGAGCGGCAGTATCGTCTTCATCGAGTACCGCCCGCGCTGCTCGGGGTGATAATACCGCAGCGAACGGAACGGTACGAACAGATCGCGAATGCGCTCACCCACCTGCTGCAACGCGTGCGCGTGCTGCGGAAAGCGCTGCGCGAATCGCGCGAGAACCCTGCGTTCGAAGGCAGCATCGTACACCACTACCGCTCCGGCCCCTTCCACCGCGCCGATTACGCGGCGCAACAGCTCTTCGCGTTGATCGCAGCCCGGCTGCATAACAAAATCAAGGTGACGGGCCGGAGCCTGCTCGTGCTCGAGTCGATGAACCGAGACAAGAAACGGCACGTGCTCGAACGGCGCGCAGTCCTCATACAGCGGCAACGGGCTGTTCACCGCTTCGAAGTCCAGAAAGGCGACCGGGAAGGTGATTGAAGCCAGAAAACTGCGAAGCTCGTCGGGCTCGAGGTAGGGTTCCCCGCTCGAAATCGCCCGGCGCTGCACCTCCTGTACCCGGTCGAGCCCGGCGTCCTCGGGCAGCTCCGTGATGCGGCGATAGCCGGCGTTGTACCATGCTCGAACGGTAGAACGTTTGCCGCCTAGAGTGCGGAGATCGTCAAGCGCGAGCTCTTCGCGCGGCCCGTCGCAAACCGGGCAATACCCCACGCGCGCGCACCGCGCCGGCAGCTCAGCATCGCCGGCCTGCATGGCGGCTATAAGCTCAGGCACAGCCTGGCGGGCCCGCACGGCGTAGCGTTTGGCTGCCGCGGTTGCGTCGTGCAGCTGGAACAGGCGGTCGGTCTGCAGCGCGCCGCGACGCCGGTACTCGCCGTCGAGCAACAGCAGCCAGATGCGCGGCAGCTCAAGGCCGCGCTCTGCAGCCACATGCAGGAGGAAACCGAGCTCGAGCAGATCGCTCTCGCGCACACGGGTTCCCCCGCGGTACACCACCACTTCGAAACTATCGCCGCTGTGCCCGATCTGCCGGGCGTAGAACGCCTCGGCGCATAGATCGCCCGTCTCTAGCCGCAGCGGCGCGCGGTCATGTACGGGCGACGGTTCCCGAGCGGCAGGTTCGGCGGCGGGCTTCGTACCGGGTTCGGCGCCAGGCTTCACGGCAGGTTCCGCACCAGGCTCTGCGCCAGGCCCCCGGGGCTGCAGAGCGTTGCGGCAGAACTGCGTGGCGTACGCCCGCAGAACCCCATCTGCGGCGGAAACCGCACCGGTGGCCCGCTCCCGCCGAGCGCCGGTACCGCCGGCCCCTGCTCCCCGATCAGCGTTTTTAGGACCGCCGGCGCCGCCGACCAGAGCGGCGCCGCCTCCTGTCAGTCGCGCAAGGAACTCGCGGCGGCAGCGCAGCCCGGCCCGATACGCATCTACGTCGATCAGCGCCATCTCACCTGTATCAGAGGATCATTCGTCGGCAGCGTTCTCGAGCTGTTCGGCAAGGCGTACGTGTGCGAGCCCTAGATTATAGTGAGCGTTGATATGATCCGGATTGATCTCCAGTACGCGACGATAGTCGGCAATAGCCTCGCGGTAGTTCTCGAGGCGGAAATGGCCGGTGGCACGATTATAGAACGTCATCTCGTCATCGCCCTCGCGCGCGAGCGCTTCGTCGTAGTCCTCGATAGCCTCGCGATACTCCTCGAGCATGAAGCGCGCATTTCCCCGGTTATAGTACGCCTGGCCGATACCGTCGTCCAGCTCCAGCGCGGCGGTGTAATCCTCAACTGCATCGCGGTAGTTGCCGAGGTCATAATGCACGTTGCCGCGATTGTAGAACAGCTCAGCGATCGAATCATCGATCTCAAGCGCGACGGTATAATGCTCGAGAGCCTCGGTGAACCGGCCCTCGTCGTAGGCCGCCTTTGCTTGCTCAACCGCATCCTGGAACTCGTCAGCCGCCAGCGGCATGACCGCGGACAGCAGCACAACCATCACCACCAACCAAGCTGTTTTGCGCGTCCCATGTACCAGCATCGTGCCTCCTCACAGATGCAAGGAGTGTATCCCGAAATCGGTATCCCGTAAACCGGGCAGATTGCGCGGGAAGGTTGAGCGACCACGTTGAGTGGCCACGTTGAGCGGGCCGGCGGCTCCATGCTACGATTACCCATGCCGTCGCAGCTTGCGCACCTGTTCTTCGCAACCGACAGC
>PUNW01000037.1 GCA_003552665.1 Spirochaetaceae bacterium
CAAACCGCCCGCGAGCCAGCTCCGCATGGATGCCGCTATCCGGATCTGCGAGGTGCTCGCTGCGGTCGGCGGCAAAGAGCAATGCCATCGTGAGGTCGGCCACACGCTCGGCACCCGAGAGCACAGCTCGGATGCGGCGGCCGATCGGCCCGTCGGTCGGCTCGGCGGTAGCAACCACCTCGTGCCCGCAAGCCCTCAGGGCGGCTGCCAGGCGCGCGGCCTGGGTTGTGGTGCCTGCTCCGTCGAGGCCCTCGAGCACGATGAAGCGCGGTAGGACCGTCCGGCCCGAGGCGCCGGATGCGCTGTGTGCGCTTTTATTTGATGCCATAACGTGCTACCATGTAGGGGTATAGAGGTTCGTTTTTTTTTGCATGAGTACAGTGCGCTTTCGTCCTAACATCCTTGTTCTCATCCTCCTCTTCGCCCTTGTCGCAGTGGTCGTAAGCCCTATCCATTCCTATATGAGCGCACGACTTAACGAGTTGAAGGCCGACGCACTCGACCAGATCGAGACCGAGCTCGGACGACGGGTGAGCTACGAGCGCATCTCGCCGTCGATTTTTCGGCGGTTCGATATCCGCGGCCTGCGGGTTCACGGTGCCGGCCTCGACAGTGACGCACTCCTGACGGTCTCGCGCGTACGAGTCTACTACAGTTTGGTCGACCTGATAAGCAACCGCGACCGCAATCCGCTGCGCCGAATCAGCATTGAGAATACTCATTTCCGCTACGATACTGCAGCTGATCGCGAGCTGTACGAGTTCGTGCGCGGTATCGCCGAGATGCCCGAGCGTCCGCCGCGCGAACGCGACTTCACTCTGACCGGACGCAACCTCTCGCTCGAGTTGATTCACGAAGATCGGAAGTACCGGCTCAGCGACCTTTTCTTTGACGCTGACCTTACCGGCAGCACCCGCCTGCGTGCGGGTGCCAAGCTTGAAGCCGAAGATCTCGGCGCTCCGTTCGGGCGCACCGGTGTCGGGCCGGCGACCGCCGAGGTGGCGCTGAGCGGCCGGGTCGAAGACGACTTCAGCCTCGCTGATGTGACGGTGCGGCTTCCGTTTCTCGAAACCGACTACTTCACACTCTGGGACCAGGCCTTCTCGGTCAGCCTGAGCGACCGCAAAGTGGTGGCGCACAAACTCCAGGATCGGGAGCCGGTGGATATCACCCTCGGTTACAATCTGGATACGAGGGAGGTGAGTGGGAGTTTTCTGGCCGAAGAATACCGGCCGGCCGACTCACTGCGACTGCGAGGAAGAACCGCCGAGTACGATGCCTGGATGCAGACGGTTGTTTCCGGTGAAGGGCGACTGACCTTGCAGCAGGACGGGGAGCTCGAGTACGAGATGGGAGTGGTGGCCCAACTCCCGGAAGAGGCCGAGGAGATGACGCTCTCGGCCGCGTTGCGCGGTAACCGGGAGCGAGTGGATTTTGACCGCATCATCGCGCTTAGCGAGACCGGTTCAGCCACCTTTGACGGCCATATCCTGCTCGGCGACCCCCATATTCCGAACGGTCGGCTGGTCCTTAACGACTTCAGCTACGGCGGCTCACGCAAGGTTAATGCGCGCATGACTCTGTCGGGCGAGGAAGGACGATACCGTCTCAGCTCGCGACATCTGGACTACGGAGGGTTTGAGTTCTTCAATCTGCAAGCCGAAGCCGGCCTGCACAATGGCGCGCTGAGCTTCGAAGTATCCAGCGACCTAGAGTTTTTCGGCGACAGCGCTGTTGCCGCCCAGGGTTTGGTTACGCTCGAGGACGGGCTCGGAATGGCGGTTGACGCGGAGCTTCGCAACGTTCCGCTTGACCGTCCCTATGCGGCATGGCGCGCGTTCAGCGGAGAACTCGATCCCGGGGAACGACCGACCGGCCCGCAGCGGCTCAGCCGCTATGTTCTCGATTCTCACGTCTCTATCGAGATCGGCGACGACGGATTGTGGATCGACGCTCCGTTCGTATCACTCTACGACATTGAGGCCCCCGATACCTTCGCGACCTTTACCGTACGCAGCGACGGAGCCGCCTACCATGTTGAAAACGTGGTGTTCGGGGCCGGCGATCAGCGCGGCAGCGGCGCCGTGACCGCGACGCTCGATCAGCGCAACCGCCTGCGCTTCACGACCGATCTTTGGTTCGAAGGGGAAGACTACGAGCTGGCGGGGCTGTTTGATCCGGCGGGCCGGCTGGTGGCAAGCGGATCCTACGGGTTGGACCTGATGGCGTCGTTCGGTCGCGACCGCAACATCGTTTTCACGCTCAGAGGCGAAGACCTCCCGCTGCCGGTGCGTGAGCCGGCGCTTGCCGGCAGCTTCGATCTGAACGGCGTGATTGCTGCTGCGGACGACTGGCAGCTGGAGGTCAATCGGCTGCGTTTGAGTGGTATACCGGCCTTGGGTGAAGAGGAAGGGGCTCTAGAGCTTGCCGGGCGGTTTACCCCTACCGGCGGGCAACTGCGGCAGATCGTGTACGAAGATCGCTATTCCCGTCTCTCAGGTACCGGGAATCTGGAGTACGGAACCGCCTCGCCGTTCAAGACCGAGGTTGCGTTTGCGCTTGAAAGCGACACCGGCGAGGAACGCTACGAAGCGAGCTTTGAGTATCGCGACGGTGAGATAGAAGGGCGCGCGATGGTTACCAACGCCTCGCTGCGCCGCCTCAATATCCAGCCTGTTCGAGGAGGAGTCAACGGCGAGTTCGTCGTTTCCGGATCAGTGGACGCGCCGCAGCTCACCGGCCGGTTTGAATCGGTGGATGCACGCTTCAACAACGATCCGTTTCAGACCCGCGGTGTGTTCGAGTATCGTGACGGCTGGGTCGGGGTGCGCGACATCAACGTGCGGTACCTGGCGAACGAGTTGAGCGACCTGCAAGGCAGCCTCGATCTGGAAACCGGAGAGCTCACTGTCGACAGTTTGTTCGAACAGTTCGGGCGTCCTGAAGCTCTGGAGGTAAGAGTTGCGCTCCGCGCCGCCTTTTCCTCTCCTGCGGAAGGCCGTCTGGAGCTCGGCGATCTCGCCGAGGCTGATGCCGTCGCCGAGCTGGTTGTGCTTTCCGAAGCCCTTGCAGAGCACGATGGGCGTTGGGATTTTCGCATTAGCCGCCGGGACGGCCGCACGGCGCTTCAGGGCGGGCCGGAGAACTCGGTGAACGCCCACCTGGATGAAGAAGGCGTGTTTCAACTGCGGCTGACCGACCCGCTGCCGGTCGTTTTGACAGCGGAAGGGTTGTACGAGGACGGGAACCTGGAAGCGGATCTGACTCGCGTGAGCGTCAATGCGGAGCGCATGCAGGACCTGTTGAGCTTTCGGCGTTTCGCGATCCATGAGGGACGAGTGAGTGGGAGCCTGCGCGTAGTGGGGCCGATTAACGATCCCGACTTCTTCGGTACGCTGACAGCGGAAAACGCCCGGGTGTGGCTGGATTACGTGGCCGATGATGTGACCGCGGAACGGTTTTACGTCGTGTTGCAGGAGAAGGCACTGATGATCAATCCGTTTCACGCCAAGGCAGGGCGGGGCGGGGTTGAGGTCGACGGCCGGGTGTTGCTCGGACGCTGGACGCCCGAGCGATACGAGTTTCAGTTCCGGACGCTCGACGAGCACGGCGTCAATGTCGCCCACGCGTTCGACGCGCTGGTGATCGACGGTTTCGGTACCGGTACATTTACGATCTCGGGCACGCCGCAGCTGACTAATCTCAGCGGGCAGATTACCGCGCGCTCCACAACCATCACGCTGGGGCCTGACACCGAGCCTGAACGCAGACGGCGTGACCATGATGTCGTCGTTGATCTGGAAATAACCTCGGGCCGTGGGGTAGAGTTTTATTGGCCGACCCGCAACTTCCCGATACTGCGCAGCTTCGCACGGGCGGGTGAAACAATCTACTTCGAGCACTCGGGTGTTGACGATACCTTCTCGTTGCGGGGGGACGTCGGCATTCAAGGCGGTGAGGTGTTCTATTTCGACCGAAGCTTCTACGTACGCGAAGGGAGCATCTCTTTCGACGAGACCCAGGACCAGTTTGACCCTCGGCTGTCGGCGCGCGCGGAGATTCGGGAAATCGCTGAGCGAGGGCCGGTGACGTTGTACCTGGTGGCCGACGATACTCGCTTGAGCGAGTTTACCCCGCGTTTTGAGTCCGACCCGCTTCTGAGCGATCAGGAGATAGCCGAGCTGCTCGGCCGGCAGGTCTTCACTCAGGCCGCCGGCGATCTTGCAGCGTTGTCCTCGGCGGTGCTGATGACCGGCGATGTCGTCACTCAGCTGGGGGTGATGCGCACGTTCGAGAGCCGGCTCCGGGAGCTGTTGAGGCTGGATATGCTGTCGGTGCGGACGCAGGTGTTTCAAAACCTCGTGCGCGGGGTGGTGCCGGAGGAAGAGACCGAAGAACCTATTGACACTGCAGGGCCTTCTCTTGGAGAGTACCTGGACAATACCTCGGTGTTTCTGGGGAAGTATCTGGGTACTGATCTCTTCCTTGAGTTGCTGGTTCGCGTGCAGGCGGCCGACCGTCGCGATCCCGGGGTGCAGGAATTGGGTGGAATAACGGTCGATTCAGAGTTGACCCTGGAGTTTCAGACTCCATTCTTCAACCTGGATTGGAACTTCTTCCCCCAGAATCCGCAAGACCTGTTTGTGACGGATAACACCTTTACGTTTTCCTGGGGGTTCTCGTATTAGCGGGGCCCGCCCATGTTTTGAGACCAATTGAGGAGACTGTATGCGAAAGCGCCTGGTAGTGTGCGCGCTCCTGCTGTTACTGGCAACCACCGCGTTCGCGCAGCAAGACAACGACGACTGGTACCTGGATGAGCCCATCTATGACATCGTGTTCGACGGGCTCGAGTATGTATCCGAGAGCGAGCTCGAAGGCATCGTCGAGCCGTTTATCGGACAGCGTTTCACCGAGTCACGCTTTCAGAACCTCCAGCGCCGGCTGTACGCGCTGGATTACTTCGACGAGATCGTGCCGATGGCCGAACGTGGAGGTCCTGAAGGCGATCAGCTTGTTCTGCGCTTTGAGGTCAGCGAACGGCCGGTGGTATCGCGGATCCGCTTTGAAGGCAATCGCAATGTTCGTCGCCGACAGCTCGAGGACGTGGTCTTGCTCTCGGAAGGCGATGTGGTTACCGACTCACGACTGCGATCGGCTCGCAACGCGATAATCTCGGAGTACGAAGAACGCGGGTACCCCGACACCGAGGTTGAGAGCCGTGTAGAGGAAGATGACGACGGACGACGGACGGTCGTGTTCGAGATTGCCGAAGGCTTCCGCACGGTCATCCGGGAGATTGAGTTCTCCGGGAACAGCTTCGCCTCAGGAAGCACCCTGCGCGGGGTGATGGAAAGCCGTCCGCAGTCGCTGTTCAGCCGCGGCATCTTTCAGGAAGGGCGGCTGGAACAGGATCGCCGCCAGATCGAGCAGTACTACCACGAGCGCGGCTACATTGATGCGCGCGTGGCTGATATCGTGACTGAGACTGAGCGTGACGAAGAGGACGAGCGCAACTACGTAACGCTTACGGTGTTCGTGGAGGAAGGCGAGCGCTATACCTTCGGCGGCATGGAGTTTCAGGGCAATACGCTGTTCACCGACGAGCAGCTTCAGGAACGGCTTCGCATGAGCCCCGGCAACGTGCTCAACAAGCAGCGGCTCGAAGCCGATTTCCAGCGCGTCGCCGACCTATACTTTGAGAACGGCTACATATTCAACGAGATAACGCGCGAAGAGGTCCGCGACGAAGAGGAGCAGACGATATCCTATCGGGTGAACATCGTCGAGCGCGACCGGGCACGAATAGAGAACATCGTGATCCGGGGAAACGAGAAGACACGCGACCACGTCATCCGCCGCGAGATTCCGCTCGAAGAAGGCGAGGTGTTCAACGCCGCCCGGGTACGGCGAGGGCTGCAGAACCTCGCGAATACCCAGTACTTCAATAACGTTGTCCCCGAGACCCCGCAGGGAAGCGCTGAAGGCTTGATGGATCTCGTGGTCAACGTCGAGGAGGGCAACACCGCCGACATCCGCCTTGGTGTGGCATTCGGTGGAAGCGCCGACTTTCCGGTCTCGGCGCAGGTACGCTGGCAGGACATCAACTTCATGGGCCGTGGGCAGACCGTCGGCGCCGAGATCAACGTATCGCCGGTCAGCCAACGCTTTACCGCCAACTTCCAGGAGCGCTACCTGTTCGGGCGGCGCTGGTCGGGCGGCCTGAGCGCGTCGGTGGAGCGTGCGGTTCGCTCCAACGTGCGCCAGCTGAGCGATGAAAGCGACTCCGCTCCTGCACCATACGCGTCGGAAGAGGAGTACGAGGACGCCGGGGGTACCTTTCGCGCGCCGATTCCCGAGCAGTACCTGATGGATTACACCTCATGGAACATCTCGGTTGGCGCGAACACCGGTTATCGCTGGAGCACTCCGGCCGGCCGCTTGAGCGCGCGCACCTCATTCCGCACCAGCGCCGAGTATATCGACTATGACCGCGACATCTACACCCCGTTCAACGAGGCAACCCGGGAGAACTGGCAAAGCTGGCGCTTCGTCAACCGCTGGGGCGTCGGCACCTCGTTGGACAGCCGTGATCTGATCATAAGCCCCTCCACCGGTTTCCTGTTGAGTCAGGACGTTACTTTCGCCGGCGGTGTTTTCCGAGGGTCTCAGCACTTCATCAAGACCGAGAGCAAAGCGGAGCGCTATTTCACGCTGTTCGATGTCCCGGTGTTCGAAAACTGGAACTTCAAGTGGGTTCTCGCCGGTCAGTCGAAGCTCGACCTGATCTACGACTGGCCCGATCGGCTGGTGCCCGAGCGCGACCGCGACCGGCCGGAGCGCTGGATCTCGGACGCTAACCTGCTGTTCCTGGACGGAATGTTCAATGCCCGTGGTTGGACCGGCCGGCGCGGGGACCGCGGGCGTGCCCGCTGGAACAACTGGCTTGAGCTGCGCATGCCGCTGGCTGAGCAGATCATCTGGTTGGACGGCTTCGTCGAAGGCGCGACGCTGCAGGAAGAACCGGGCGATATCCTGGACCTGGAAGCCGAAGACTTCCTGTTCAGCACCGGTTTCGGCCTGCGATTTACGATTCCACAGTTTCCGATCCGGCTGTATCTTGCCCGGCGTTTCACCATTGACGATGGTGACGTACAGTGGGAGGATAGCACCGGTCCGTTTGGTTTCGATTTCGTGTTCTCGATCGGCACCGAGTTGTGGTAGACCTAGTTGTGGTAGACAGAAGGAGTATAGAGACCGATGGGTATGAAGAATCTTGCGCTGATCGCCCTGTTGGCCCTCTTCGCAGGCGTCAGTCTGCCGGCAGACCAGCTCAGCACGGTCGGCGTGGTCGACGTTCAACAGGTGTACAACAGCTTCTACCGAGAGTCCCGCCAGGTGCGCGAGCTCGAACAACTGCGCGATGAGTACCAGGAAGAGATCGACGG
>PUNW01000096.1 GCA_003552665.1 Spirochaetaceae bacterium
ACTTCTTCGTTGCTGGTTTCCTTCTTCCGGGCGGCCTTCTCACGGAAGCTGATCTGACCCTTACGCACCCCCACCACCACGTGGCTACCCGGGCCGAAGCGCCCGCGCAGGATCTCCATCGACAACGGATCCTCGATCTCGCGCTGTATTGTGCGACGTAACGGTCGTGCACCGAACTTCACGTCGAAGCCGTGATCAATGATGTAATCCTTGGCCGACTTCTTGAACTCCACGGTAATCTCCTTCTCGGTAAGCCGCGTCTGGACCTCACCGATCAGGATCTCGAGGATCTGCCGCACTTCGTCGCGCTCGAGGCTATGGAACACCACCGTCTCGTCGACGCGGTTGAGAAACTCCGGCCGGAACATCCGTCTGAGCTCGTTCATAGCTGAGCTTTTGATCTCGTTGTACTCCATGATGCCCTCGGTGGTCTGAAACCCAACCGAAGACTCGCGCGAGATCTCGCGCGCCCCAGCATTGGAGGTCATAATCAGGATGGTGTTGCGAAACGAGACTCGGTGACCCAGGTTGTCCTGTAGCTCGCCTTCCTCCAGCACCTGCAGGAGAATATTGAACACATCCGGGTGCGCCTTCTCGATCTCATCCAGCAGGATCACGCTATAGGGCTTGCGCCTGATTTTTTCGGTCAGTAAGCCGCCCTCATCGTATCCGACGTAGCCCGGAGGCGCGCCGACCAGACGCGAGACGTTGTGCTTCTCCATGAAGTCGGACATATCGATCCGGATCAGGTGATTGGCGCTGCCGAACATGAACTCCGCAAGCGTCTTCGCCAGCAAGGACTTGCCGACACCGGTCGGCCCCAGGAAGATGAACGAGCCCAACGGACGTTCAGGAGCGCTCAAACCGGTGCGGGAACGCCGGATTGCCGACGAGACTACCTTTATGGCGTCATCCTGCCCGACGACCTTCTTATGCAGCTCTTCCTCGATATTGATGAGCTTATCGCTCTCGCTCTGCGCAAGCCGCGACAGCGGAATTCCGGTTACCTCCGACAACACATACTGAATGTCCTCAGCGTCCACAACGTTGCGCTCGGTCTTCAGAGTTACCTTCCACTGGTTTTTCAGCTCTTCAACCCGCTCACGCAGCTTGTGGACCTCGTCGCGCACGGCAGCGGCACGCTCATAATTCTGCGAGTTCACGAGCGAAATCTTCTCGGCGTTCAGCCGTTCGATCTCGCGCTCAAGGTCCGCCAGCTCGGTCGGGCGGACGCTGTTGTTGATCCGTTTCCGCGCTCCGGCTTCGTCGATCAAATCGATCGCCTTGTCCGGCAGAAACCGCTCGGTTACGTAGCGCTTCGAAAGCGTCGCCGCAATCTCGAGCGCTCCCGGCGTATACGAGACGTGATGGTGATCCTCGTAGCGCTGCTTGATCCCCTTGAGGATCTCGAGCGTCTCCTCCACCGACGGCTCGTCCACGTAGATCGTCTGAAAGCGCCGTTCAAGCGCAGCATCCTTCTCCACGTACTTCTTATACTCGTTGAGCGTCGTCGCGCCGATGCACTGTATTTCACCGCGTGAAAGCGCCGGTTTCAGCATATTAGACGCATCCACCGCGCCCTCGGCACCACCGGCGCCGATGATGGTGTGCAGCTCGTCGATGAACAGAATGACATTCTCGGCGCTGATGATCTCCTTCATCACGCGCTTCAACCGTTCCTCGAACTCACCGCGATACTTGGTTCCGGCTATGAGCGACGCCAGGTCAAGCGTCATCACGCGCTTGCCGATCAGGACTTCAGGCGCCTCTCCGTCCACTATGGTCTGGGCCAATCCTTCAACGATCGCGGTCTTACCGACGCCCGGCTCGCCGATGAGCACCGGGTTGTTCTTGGTGCGGCGCGCAAGAATCTGAATCACGCGTTGAATCTCGCGATCGCGTCCTACTACCGGGTCTAGCTTGGTCTCCCGGGCGTACTGCGTCAGGTCGCGAGCGAACTCATCCAGGGTAGGCGTCGTCTTCTTGGCCTGCCCCTGCGTGCTCTTGCGCTTCTGCTGCGGGATACGCGGTCCGACAGCCGAGCTGCCGCTGCCTGAGCTCCCACTGCCCGAACCGGAAGAACCGTGTGAACCGGTAGAGCCGGACAACTCCGCAATCACATCGCGCAGCATGTCGATTGTGACGTCATGCTTCGACAAAAACTTGGCTGTTTCGCCTTCCGGTTCACGCCCGCAGGCGAGAAGTAGGTGTTCGGTGCCGATGTACTCATGCCCGAGGTTCCGTGCTTCCTCAGCCGAGTCTTCGAGCACCTTGCGACCGCGCGGCGAGGGCGGTACATCACCGAGAATGAACCCGCCCCGCTTCCGCGGAATCGAGTTTTCCAGCTCGCTTTGCATCTTGGCCGGATCGATCGTTAGTTTTTCAAGAGCCTTATACCCGAGCCCACCGCCTTCCTTGAGCAGCGCGAGCATGATATGCTCAGGCAAAAGTTGATCTGAATGAAAGCGCTTGGCCTCATCCTGTGCGAGAATGGTCAGCACTTTCTGGGCGCGCTGGGTAAGTCCCTTAAACATATGTAGCCTCCGTGAGTCAGCGGCCGGCGCCGAATGCGGCTTGCAAAAGCTGTGCCCGCTGCTCGTTTACCAGTTCAATGTCTTCATCATCGTCAAGTCCGGCGTGCCTCATGACATGAGCCCTCTGGCCCAGGAAAAACAGGGCCGTCACATTTTCCAACCGGGTCTCACCATAAAGTCCAACCGCAACCCCAAGTCGTAGCCAGGAGAGAACCTGGAACATCTCGGTGTCCGACAGGCGCTGCGACCGGGTTACGATCTCAAGCGCTCTGGCGACACCATCGCGCAGCTCATCGCCCCGCGTGCGCAACAGCCGTTCCCGTTCACTCCGTTCATAATGTACCAACGTCGCGGCACAATCTTCAACCTTTTCAACGCTTTGCTGCTCGTCCAATGTGATACCGTCACGATTGGAGACCAGATATACCGAGCCGAGCGACTCTCCATGAGCCAACGGAAAGGCCTGGAAGCGAATCTCCGCCCCGCCGGTCTCTCGAACCACCCGCTTCAGCTCGCCGCCGGTCTCCAGAGCCGGAAGGTGCAGCAATACCGAAACCCGTTGCCCTGTGCCCGCATCGGCAAGATCGGCCGTGAGGTAGCCCCAATCGAGCGCCGCCGCAAATCGCAGCTTTCCGTCCAGCGACTGTTCGGTTTGCGAACAAGCGGTCTGAACCGTTTCGAGATCCAGGCCGGGCTGAACGGCACTGATTCGCAGGTGATCTCTGTCATTGAGCAACACCGCGTACGACTCATCCGCGGCAACGCAGAACATGCCGCCGCCGATGGACCCAAGTTGTGGAGAAATTAGATTTCTTTCCACCAGCATACGGCGCGAGAGCGGTGACAGCTCAGAAAGGCGCCGTATCTGCGGACAGCCCTCTCCGATCAAGGCCGAGCTGATCAGCTGCTCTACCACAGCCGCCTCATCCTCGCCCATGCGACCGGGGAAGCGATATCCGTGCAGATTGCGCGCCAGTCGCACGCGGGAGGACACCGCCACATCATACAACGGCCCAGACCGAGAAAACCATCCGCTATCCGTGCTGAGGAATTGATTACCCATAGTAACGCTGTCCGCTTGGTCGTCCAGGGGACGGTTCAGTCCAGATCCGGCGCGTCGCCGGCATCGCTGTCCAGGTGGCTCAGAGCGTCGCGCAAACGGGCGGCCTCCTCGTAGTCCTCGCCTTGCAGCGCGTCGTGCAGGCGGCGCTTAATCACTGCGCGATCGACAAGGATGCGTTTGATCTGACGCAGGTGGCGCGGATAACGCCCCCGGTGCAGGACGGTATCGCTTGCTTTGGCAAGAATCTCTCGCATCAGTGAGACAAACACCTCATAGCAGCGCTCGCACCCGGCCCGCCCGTGGAGCCGGAGGTCGTGAGCGCTCCATCCGCAGTCCGGACAGGTAAGCTCGGTGGTCGCCCGGTCATCGACACCTTCGAACAGCCCGGAAAGGATCTCGGTTGCCGAGTAGGCGGATTTCGGTTTCTCTATTCCCAAGCGGCGCGCACAATCGTCGCACAACCAGAGCTCCTCGCGCAGGTGCCCGACCGTTTTCGCGACCTTGAGCTGCGCAGTTTCCTGCCCGCATGCTACACACATCATAGACCTTATTCATAGGATGAAACCGAGCTTTTGAAAAGCCCGCGTAAGCCGTGCTCTCCGTGCTGCCCGCGCTACCCGAGCTCCCCGAGCCGAGGGTAGCGGCACGATCAGCTCGCTCAATACCGGCGCATCACGTCGAGCGGACGCGTTGCTCCCGCCCGCCGGGCGGGCACCACCGAGGCGAGCGTCGCGATCAGAATTGCCGCGGCTGCAGCGGCGAAGAGCTCGGTGAAACCGAGCCTGATCGGGATTCGCTCGAGATAGAACTCGGCACTCAGTATCTCGAACGGTTCCACCGCCACCTCAGTGAACGGAGCTGCGACTGCCACCGCCAGCGCCTGAAGCGCGTTGATACTGATCTCGATAGCCGCCATGATCTCGTTGATGTTGACCGCAACGAGCATTCCTCCCGCCAAACCAAGCAGTGCGCCGAGCACCCCGGCTACAAAGCCGGCAATCACGAACACGTTCGCGATATCGCGAGGGGAGGCGCCGAGGCTCTTCAGGATAGCGATCTCATGCTGTTTTTCGATACCCAGCAGGACCAGCGCCGATGAGATGTTCACCGCAGCCACACAGACAATCAGCAGCATGATGAAGGTGAGCAGGTTCTTAGTCGTCAGGAAGGAGATGTAGCGCGCGCGTTCGGCCTGGTACCAGGTGTCGACACGCCAGTCCCTCCCGAGGCTCTCGGAAACACGCGCAGGTATACGCCGTACCTCGGCGCTTCCGTCGCCGAAACGGGCGATCTCACCCCCTCCGCGGAACAGGGGATTCTCGAGTGCGAACGGCTGCTCGATCTTGATCCCGATGTAGTCCCTCGCCGCGTCACGGTCCAGTATCTGCCGCGCGCGTTCGTGCGGGATAAAAACCCACAGGCGGTCGAGCTCTTGATAACCGGTGGACACGACACCGCGCACCGTAAAACGCGAAACCCGCGGAAGAAATCCCCCGCGCGGACTCGGACGCACCGTGAGCACCCGCAGCTCGTCACCCGGCCCCACACCCAGGCGCTCGGCGGTCTCGCTTCCCACTACCGCTGCATCCCGGTCATCAAGGCGAAACTCGCCGGAACGAACCTCCATGTACTCCCGGAATCCCTCATCCTGCTCCCAGAAGCCGTGGGGTAGCCCTCGCAACGTCACGCCGGTGCGGTCGTCAACCGAGTGCGCGAGCCCCATCCCCTGCACTTCAGGTACCACATGCCGAACGCCGGCCACTCCGGAAACCCGCTCAACAGCAGCTTCTATTTCGTCGTCATCAAGTGACCGGCGCGCGGTGGCGCGAATGTGGTACGTACCGGTTTCAACGAAGCGTCGCACGATCCCTTCGATCATGCCGTCGGCAACCTGTAACACCACGACCAGCGGCACGAGGCTCAGCCCGATAATCAGAACCGCCGACAGGATACGGCCGCTCTCGCGTCCGCCTCGCCCAAAGAGGTAGCGCAGTGCTATCCAGAATACCGCTCGACGCTTCATACCGCCGCAAGCCCCCCGCGCTCGAGCCGTAACAACCGCTCTCCGCGTGCCCCGAGCTCGCGGTCGTGAGTTACCATCACCAAAGTCGTATGCCGCCCTTGGACGAGCTCAAACAACGTGTCGGCAACGAGCTCCGAGTTGTACTCATCCAGGTTTCCGGTCGGCTCGTCGGCCAGCAGAATCGCGGGATCGTTGACCAGAGATCGCGCCACGGCTACCCGCTGTCGTTCTCCGCCGGAGAGCTGATGGGGAAAGTGCTGCAGGCGTTCGCCAAGCCCAACCTCGCGCAGCAGATCCCTCGCCCTGGATTCGGCCGGCTCCCGGTCGACCCCCGCCATGTATGCCGGCAACAGCACATTCTCCAGTGCGGTGAAGTCCTTGAGCAGAAAATGAAACTGAAACACCAACCCCACCACGTGCTGACGGTACTCGGTCAGCTCCGCCTCCCCGAGGCTGTCCAGCCGAAACCCGGCCACCCGTGCCGTTCCCGCGCTCGGAAACTCCAGACTGCCGATGATGTTCAGAAGCGTGGTCTTCCCGCACCCGCTCTCCCCGGTGATCACCACCGAGGTCCCGCTCTCGACCTCCAGATTCACCCCGGCCAGCACCTGCAGACGCTCCGATCCGCTTTGGAACCATTTCTCCACTGATTGCAGCTCGATGACCAACCCGTCATTCATGTCGCAGCACCTCCGCCGGTGTAATGCGAGCCACCCGCCGCGAAGCAGCCAACGCCGCCGCAACCGCCGACCCCACTGCAAAGAGAAAGACCCCGACCGTTTCCGGCAGGAGTACCTCGGCCGGGACCTGGTCGATATAGAAGTGCTGCGGCGAGAACAGCGAGAACTCCGCGCCGAATCCGATACCGAGCGGAACCAACAGCGTTCCCAACAGTTCCTGCCCCGTCAGGATCGCCACCTCGGCGAGTGCAAACGCCGTGTTGATATTCTGCGAGATCAGAAGGCCGAGAACCGTACCGATACCCGCCCCGATGAAGCCGATCATGACACCCTCGAACACGAAGACCGCCTGCAGGGCGCGCGGCGGCGCGCCGAGCGCCTTCAGGGTTGCGATCTCCTCGGTTCGCTCAACCACGCTGCGTCGCAGGGACTGAAAGATGTTAACCCCTACAACCAGAAAGATCAGTCCGACGAGCACCATCAGCATCGTCTTCTCGACGCGCAGCGCCGAAAACAGAGCCCGATTATAACTGCGCCACGATTCGACCTGCCCGGGCTGCAGATTGAGTGCCGAGCGCAGGTGCGATTCCATGCGCTGATCGGCGAAGCGATCACGGAGCTTCAAGCCCCAGGTCGGGAACTCGTCGGCTGCAAAGCGCTCGCGCACCGCATCGAGCGAGATGAAACCCCACGACTGATCGAACTCCAGCGTACCGGTGCGAAAGATGCCGGTCACGGTCAGCGCGGTCTCCTGGGGAGCACGGACGTCAAACTGCTCGCCGCCGAGATGCACGAACCAAACAGTGTCGCCCACGCGCACTCCCATCGCCCGGGCGAGCTCGGAACCGATTACGACCGAACCCTCTTCGTCGAGCTCGAAGCTGCCCTGTTGCATCGACAGCTGCCGCCGCAGCCCGCGGTCTCGCAGCATTACGTCCTCAGGCACCGCCCGCAGCAGCACGCCTCGAGGACGCTCAAAGTGCCCCCGTGCAATCGTCTCCAGGTCGACGAACGGGACGACGGCCTGAACTGCGGTGGTCGCAGCCTGCCTCTCGAGCATTTGCGCCCGCTGCTCGTCGAGCTCATAAAACCTCAGATGGTAGGAGTTTACTTCGAGAATATCCTGAATCGTGGAGAGCTGAAACCCGTTCATCACCGCCAGCACGGTAACCAGTGTCATCACACCGACCGCGATGCCGGTGATCGACAGGACCGAGGCGGTGTGTCCCTTCTCGTGACGTCGGGTGCGGAAATGGCGGGCGGCGACAAAGGTGACCCACCCGGGCGTATAGCGGTCATTCTGCAGCATATTCGCGTACCCGCACGACCTCGCCGTCTCGCAAGATCTCCTCGCGCAGCCGTTGCTCGGCGCGGTACTCCACGCGCAGTACCGCGCTTCCATGACGAAAGTGGAGCTCGCTCATGCGCTCATCGTCGTGATACTCGCGCAGCAGCTCCGGAACACCGTTGCGCGTCCAGCGCTCCTCCCGGAGCTGTTCCTGCTCGTCGTACTCATAACGCACCGTTCGCAGATCCTCTTCACGGTGGCGCCGCTCCGCGACCAGCAGCCCGTTCTCATACTCGTACTCGTCACGCTCAACCGTCTCGCCGTCGACCATGAGCACCCGTTCAACCGCCCGGCCGGCGCTGTCGTGACGCCGCCACTCTTCGAGCCCCCGACCGGGAACCTGTATCCGCTCCACCGCAACGGCCGAATCCGGTGCTGAGCTGTGATAGCGGTACTCGTGGATGCGTTCGCGATCATCGCCCACCCACACTACCAGCTGCGCGAGTCTGCCGACGGCATCGTAGCGCACCGCGGTGCTGTGCTCGCCGAGCTCATGCCACTCGCTGCGCATCAGACCATCGACGAAGCTGAACTCGACATGGAACCGCTCAGCGTCGGCTTCCGCCTGGTCACCATCGGGCCCGCCTTCGCGAACCACACGACGCAACCGCCCGTCGTCACGATAGAAGTAGCGATCGCGATACAGGCGAGCACCCTCGGCATTGAACACACTCACCTGCGCTATTCGGTGCTCGTCGTACTCATACTCCAGTCGCCTATCGAGCTCGCCGTCCTCAAAGTGTTCCTCGAGCTCCACTCGACGCCCTTCGCCGTATTCATAGCGTCTGAGCACCTGCTCATCGGTCAACTCCGTCTTCGAGCTTAGCCGGCCGTCATCAAACTCCAGTCGCTGAACCAGCTTCTCTTCCCCGTCTTCGAACAACCTTCTCAGTTCCCGCTCAGGGTCACGTTGATCGCGGACGAGGTGATAGCGATGGTCCTCGCGCTCGGCCTCGGTAATCTCCTCCAGCAGCATTGCCGTCGCGTTCGATCGATAATAGCGCACCTGAGCTGCAGCCGAGGGTGACCCGTACCCCAACATCAGGCCGCCGAATGCCACCTGTATCGCCGTCAGCAGTAGCGGGGCGGCGATCCTTCGGATCATACACCTCCCACGAGCTCGCCGAGATAACGGTCGGGGTCAAAGGGCTGAAGATCGTGCAGCTTCTCGCCGGTGCCGAGAAAAGCGCACCCAATCCCGAGATTCTTAGCAATCGGAACCAGAATGCCGCCGCGGGCGGTTGAGTCGTACTTTGCGAGCAGCACCCCGTCGACTCCGACCGCCTCGTGAAACGTCTCGGCCTGGCGCAGCCCATTCTGTCCGGTAGTCGCGTCGATGACCAGAAGCTTCTTGTAGTTGGACTGCGGAGAGCGCGAGCGCACAATGCGGTCCACCTTCCCAAGCTCAGCCACAAGGTTCGCTTTGGTGTGCATCCGGCCGGCGGTGTCGGCCAGCACCAGGCGCTCGCCGCGCGTCTTGGCGCTCTCGATTGTATCGTAGATAACCGCGCCCGGGTCGGCGCCTGAGGCCTGACTGACGACGCGCATTCCGAGCTTCTGCCCGTGCAGAGTGAGCTGCTCTACCGCCGCCGCCCGGAAGGTGTCCCCCGCGGCGAGCGCCACGCCGTCACCGGCGCCGTGCTCGCGATAGTACTGCGCGAGCTTGGCAATCGTCGTCGTTTTTCCGACGCCGTTTACTCCCAACACCAGGAATATGTTCAACCGATCGCCTGCCAGGCTCAGCTCGACACTGCGCAGGTAAGGTCGCAACCGCTCGCGGAGCGCCGCAGCGAGCTCTTCTCTGGATGCGAGCTTCGCACGCCTCGCTTCGGCGCGCAGTTCGTCGACCACTTCGAAAGCCACCGTTGCCCCGATATCGGATTCAATCAGCAGGTCCTCGAGCTCTTCGAAAAACTCGCCTTCACCGGACTTGCGGCCGAACAACTCCTTCAGTCTCGCACTCAGTCGTTTGGGCATCTGAGTCCTCCAGCTTCAACGTTAGCGATAGTGCGCCTCCTCACCGGTGCGAATATACTGATACAATCGTACTGCCATGTTTACAAACAGGCCGACGTTGACTGTAAACGCCCCGACGGTAGCCCAATACGCCGTTTCGCGCTGCATCGCGATGCGGTCACGCTCGTCCGGCGAGAGTCCTTCGATTGGAGCCCCCTCACGCGGGACGGCGCTGGACAGGTTCTCGTAGACCCCGTTGAGTATCAGCGTCACCGGAACCGACAGCACGAAATACCCAAAGGCCCGGTAGAACCGGTCACGACTATCACGCAAGCGCGCCGCCTGGTCCTCGACGTCCGGCTGCAGGGTGCGTTCAAACTGCGCGTCGCTATCGGGACCGAACACGGCGCGTGAATCAAGATACCCGTCGCGCCGAATCAACGCAAGCTGGTCCTCCGGTGGAAGAGTAAGCTCCAGCGGGGTTGTTCCTTTCCAGAGCGACTGCAGGTAGAGGCTCGCGGTATCCGGGTCGGTCTCGATACGCGTATACGGGCGTCGGTCCTCATCGGTCGTGAAATCCAACGAACGCAGTTCGCCTGCTTCCAACTGCAGTTCCTCGCTGCGCCGCTCCCCGGCCTGATCCTCGACAACGACGGTGTAGCTTCCCGGCTCCAGGAACCGTTCGCGTACCGCCCCGTAGCCGACAACTCGGCCATCGATCGCGATGCGCGTCTCGCGGTCACCGGTCTCGACGACGACGGTGCTCCAGTCGCGCCCCAGCACCATCCCGGAGATCTCATCCAGCCCGCGTTCGAGCTCGGCATACAGCTCCCCGGGAAGGGCTACGAAATCGGTTTCGAAAACCGGCGAGCCGAGACCGCGCGCATAGCCTTCAACCTGCAGATACAGATAGCCTTCCAACCGTTCGAGGGTGCCGCCGATCACCAAATCCAGATTCTTCTGCTCGAGCACCCGCTGCGGATCGCGCCCCAGCGGCGGCAGCAGCTCCCGCGTTCGCTCCAGCGGCTTCTCCGACGCCACCGCTATCTCCCCGGCGCTGAGCTCTTCCAGCCGTCTCAGTTCCTCCTTCGCTGCCTCCAGCCGTTCGGCAGCTTCGCGCTCGCGCCTGCGCTGTTCTTCGCGGGTGCCGGTCGCGAAGAACGCTCGGTCACGTTCAACGCGGCGCCGTTGCACCGTTTCACGAGCCGACCGGCGCGCCTCGGCGAGTAGCTCCTCGCGGTAAGCCTCGATCTCGGCGGCGCTCAATGCCCGCCGCTCCACCGCGGCCAGGTCCTCGAGCACGATCTCGGCCAACGTCGCAGCCAGGTCGCGGTAGCGAGGCTCGAGCTCCTCGGCGCCGAACTGCGCGACACCAACGCGCAACCGTTCCCGGCGGTCGAGCTCGGGGATGTCGTCGGCGAGTGCTCGCGGGACCGCAGTCCCAAGCAGCATAGCGATTCCGAGAAGCACGGTTGCCCCTGCCGCCCGAAAGCGCAGCAGCCTGTTATCCATTGAACTCCGACTCCATTCGCGCCGCCGAGCGCGTCATACCGGAGCCCCGGCGGAGCACCTTCTCGACCGCCGTCACCACACGCTCCGGCCGGAACGGCTTGACGACGAAATCCTTGGCGCCCAGACGTATTGCCCGCAGAATCATCTCCTGTTCCCCGAGTGCGCTGCACATCACCACGCGCGCTCGGGGATCCAGCGCCAGTATCCGCTGTAGTGCCGTAATCCCATCCATGACCGGCATCGTGATATCCAGCACGACAAGGTCAGGCTGGTACTGCGTGAACGCCGCCAGCGCCTGCCGCCCATCGGCCGCTTCGGCGACCACCGTAAACCCGGCTTCGGTCAGCACCTCCCGCAGGAGCCTGCGCATGAACGGCAAGTCGTCAACTACCAAGACCCGTGCAGACATCCGCTCCCTTTCTCATGGCCCTGCATCGGCAGAGGCGGCGGTAAGGCCGGAATGAAGATACGCTTCGATAAACTCACTGATTTCGCCGTCCATCACCGCCTGAACGTTGCCGGTTTCGTGTTTGGTGCGGTGATCCTTAACCATGGTATAGGGCTGGAACACGTACGAGCGAATCTGGTTCCCCCAACCGATCTCCTTCTTCTCCTGGGCGGTCTTGGCCTGTTCGCGCTCGCGCTCGGCGCGGTAATGCTCATATAGGCGTGACCTCAGGATCTTCATCGCCATATCGCGGTTCTTATGCTGGCTGCGCTCGTTCTGACACTGGACGACGATTCCGGTTTCCAGGTGCGTGATCCGCACCGCCGAATCGGTCTTGTTGACGTGCTGCCCGCCGGCGCCGCTCGCGCGATAGGTATCAACCCGTATATCGTCCGGTCTGATCTCCACCTCGATCGTGTCCTCGATCACGGGCGAGACGTAGACGGAGGCGAACGAGGTGTGCCGCCGGCCTCCGGAATCAAACGGTGAAATGCGCACCAACCGGTGAATCCCGGTTTCGGCGCGAAGATACCCGTACGCGAGCTCCCCGGAAACCTCTACCGTCGTTGATTTGATACCGCCCTCGGCCTCCTGCATGTCCAAGGTGCGGGTTTTGTACCCAACCGATTCGCACCAGCGCAGGTACATCCGCAGCAGCATGCTGACCCAGTCGCACGCTTCGGTGCCGCCGGCACCGGCGTGAATCGTGAGGTACGCATCGGCATAGTCGAGATCGTCCTGGAACAGCTCGCGCACCCGCAACTCCTCCAGCTTTCGCCGGGCATCTTCCAGTCCGGTCCTCACCTCCGCTGCAACCGATTCATCGTCCTCCTCGATACCGAGCTCGAGAAGCTCTGCGAGCTCTTCGATCTGCGTGACGAGCTGCTGCCACGGCTCGAGCCGCCGCCGCACTTGATTGAGGCGCGTCATAGTTTTCTCGGCTTGGCTGCGGTCATTCCACAGCTCAGGGTCGGCACTCTGCCGTTCTAGTTCCTGCAGTTCCTGTTGAAGCGTCTCGGGGTCAAAGACGCCTCCAGGCGTCTAGAATTTCCGACTTGAGCGCCGCCACAGGCTCACGAAGCTCTTGTGCCATTGCGGGCCTCCAGATAGGGTAAATATACTTCACGGCACAGTATAGTCCTTCCCGCCGAACGTTTCTACCGCCCCTGCTGTAGACAACCGAGCGGCGCGCCGATATAAGTGATGTGATGGGTTCATCCACCAAGCTATGGGTCGTTGCCGCCGCGCTCACCACAGCCCTGGCGGCTGTTCTGAGCGCTTACGAGGTTCCTCCCGAGGTGCTCGACCTCGACGTCAGGCGTCATGGTCCCGACGGCGTTCGGATAGAGTTTCGGCCGAGCGTCGAGGACGCCGCCTACGCGATCTACCGCCGGACCGACAAAATCGCCGTGCCGGACGACCTCGAAAGCGCGATCCGCATCGCTGTGGTCGGCGGTGAGGAGCCGGTGCGGCTCGACCACCCGCCGCCGGGCCTGCCCTACCACTACGCCGTGGTTGCCGTAGCGCGGCTCGAGCGCGGTGAGGAGCAGCTGGTACCCGGCCGCAACCGCACCGTCAACGCCGTACGCGTACCGCTGGATGAGCGCCGCGCTGTTCCGCCGGCGCCGCCCCGCACCGAGCCGCTCGCGCTGCGGCGCGTCCCGCTTCCGGAGCTGCTTGTGATCCCGGAGCTTGAGACCGGAATCGACATTGATGCCAGGCTCCTGGATCTCGGGCCATCACGGCCATTGCGCGACGATCTCAAACCCGCCTATCGCACGCTCACCGAACTGGCGCCGGAAACTCCTGCCGCGCGTGAGCGAGAGCCTGAGCCTCAGATCCTGCGGCCCGAGTTGACGACAAACGAGGTTGAGACCAAAGGCCGCGAAGCCACGCTCGCGCGGATCGTGAACGCGCGGTTCCGGCGCCGCGAATGGGGGCTCGCTGAACGCGAGCTCAGAAGCCTCTACACGGTCTTTGAACGCCCCGAGCCGCAGGCGCGGACGCTGTTCTACCTTGGCCAGGCGTTATACTTTCAGGATCGGTTCCATGAGGCCTTCATGAGCTTTCTGCTGGCGGAGCCGGAACTATACCGCGAGGTGCAACCCTGGCTCAACGCCGTGGTGCGCGCAACGCGATAACCCGTTGAGCTAGTAGCGGTCACATCGCAACCGAACGGCCGCTTCCCAGGTCTCGCCGGGCTCGAGCGAAAGGGTCCAGCGAAAAAGGCAGCTTACCTGCTGGAACTCGGGCTGCACGCCATCCTGAGACATTGCGAACGCGTATACCGGCAGGCTCCACAACCCGGCAGTCGACGAGGCTGCGAGGGTAATGACCGTGCGGTTCGGTTCGTCGTAGATTCGTACCTCGCGACAATCCGCGACCGCGGCCGGCTCAAGGGGTAGATCGGCGGGCTCGCCGCTACTGTCGGTGCAGGTCAGCTGCACGCGGCCGTGGTCGGCATCGGCCGGCGAGATATTGATCTCAGTTGCAAAGGTGGTGACAACCGGGCTGTCGCCGGCGCCGCTGATACGGTACTCGACCGTTACCTCCGCCTCGGCGAATCGGTAGCGTTTCTCTACCCGCACCCGGCACCGATTTCCACCACTTCCCACGGTACCGTCGGCTTCCAGTTGAATCGTATGCTGTTCGCGATCGTATTTCTTGACCGTGTACACCGCATCAACGAAGCTGCCGAGCTCGCGATGCCGCATGCGCGCGAACTCCTCAACCCCTGCCTCGGCAGCAAAGAAATGATCGACAAAGGCCTTGCGCAGGTAGGAATCGTAGCCGTGCTGCGCGACCTCGCGGTCATGATAGGACTCGCGCCGCCGCGAAAGGGTGTCGAGGTAGTTGAATGCCACCGGCAGGTAGTCCAGCTCGAACAGTGTACCGCCCTGCGTGTGAACGTAGGCGTTCAAGTCCTGCCCCTGGTACAGATACTCCTGCAAGCCGTCCATGTCGAAATCGACGGTGACGATCGACGGGATGAAGATCCCCTTTTCGCGCGTAACCTTCTCGGCTTCAATCAGCGCGCTGTAGACGCGCTTCCGGAGCCGATTGAGATAGATGCCGCCCGGGCGCCCATGCCAATACGCGTGATGAGATTGCCCCTTCCACAGCTCCTCGCGTGCCGCCTGTTTGCGATACTTATCGCCGCGGATCTGATTTACCAGTATATGCGTGTACTGCATCTTGGCATACATCAAGTTGCTCTCAGGATAGCGAGTCAGAAACTGGCGAAAAAACCCGCCGTACACGTAGCCGTTGCGGCCGTACTCGTCGGCGATCTCGCGTGATATCCCCTGAAAAATCTTCTGTCTGGCCGCCGGAAGCGCCCAGCACATCATGTCTTCGTACGATGTGGCCGGGAAATACGCCCGTTTCCGAGCTGTAGCTTGCTTGAGGTAACGGCTGGGGTGAATGGGCTCCAGCCAGTCGCTGTTTTCCTGGACCAGCGAGAGAAATCGCTCGAGCCATCCTTCCCGGTAGCAGATGCGCTGACTGTCTTCGCTTACGCCGAATCGTTCGCCCTCGTCGAGGATGACAACCAGACGTTGCGGATCCTCGTCAGCGAGAGCGCGCAGATGCTCGATCACCGCCTCGGGTGTCTCGCTCAACAGCTTCCAGCGCGTGCGCTTGCAGATCGGAAAGACCACCACGGTCTTACCCTGATCCTCGGTAATACACGGCCGGTACAACGCATCCTTTGCCAGGCCGGCCGCAATGAAATGGTAGTCGGCAAGGAAGGTATACTCCATGCCGCTGTTCTTGAGGGCCGACGGTAACGACGGTTCCCAGACCAGTTCCGTAATCCAGGTGCCCCGCGGGCGACGCCCAAAGCGTTGGCGGACGAAAGTAGTCATGTGCTCGATCTGACCGATCCGGTCGGTATGCGGGATCATCGGGAGTACGGGCTCATAGAACCCGCCGCCGAGAAACTCTATCTGCCGCCGCCCGCCCATTTCGGCCAGCACATCGAGGAACTCGGCGTGGTGCTTCTCCAGCCACTGAAAAAGCGTCCCCGAGTAATGCAGCGTGACCGGCAGGTCCGCGAAGTTGTAGAGCGTACGAATGAACGGTTTATAGGCGCGTTGGTAGACGCGCTCGAGCTCCTCGTCGTCTGTTCCAACCGCCTGGCTGTTGCTGGTCCCGAAAACCAGCTTCAGTCTCTTCATTGTTATCCCGCTTATCAACGCCTTATTGAGCTACCACTTGAACGACGAGACCGAAAACACCGCGGCGAGACCGAATCGATTGTAATCTCAGCCCCGCGGTTTGTAAAGCCGAGGCTCCCCGTTTCGCCTGCTGAATCCGAAGCGCACCGGTTTGGTAAGGTAGTCTATCAGCGGCACGAAGAAGCTGACCACCAGCACCGCGACCGCGAGTCCTTCCGCATAGAGCCCATAGAGCCGAAGCAGGGCTGCCGACAGTCCGATAAGCACTCCGTAGACCATCATCCCGCCGGGAGTCACCGGCGCGGCGGTATTGTCGGTGGCACAGAAAAACATCAGAAACACAATGCCGCCGTGCAGGGAGTGAAACAGGACGTCGCCGCTGAAGAACCCCGTGCCGAACGCATGCCCGCCCCATGCCGCGATCCCCCCGGCGAACCCGATAAAGACCGCAAGCGGCACATGCCACGCGACCACCCGCTTCCCGATCAGAAACGCGCTCCCCACCAGCAGCAGGAGCACCGAAACCTCTCCGATTCCCCCCGGCGCAATGCCGATAAACGGGTCGATATACCCACCAGGCAGGTGAATTCCCAGCGGCTCGAGAACGCTGCCGTTCAGCCATGCGGTTATGGTCTCATCGAAAGCGGTGCGCGGATACTCCAGGTGCTGCAGCCGTTCCAGCGGAGTAAGCCCCTCGGCCATCTCCCGAATCATCGCAGCCGCGGTATGACCTTCGTCCATGGCGCGATCCCCGAGAGCAACCGGCATGCTGAAGCGGTTCATCGCCTGCGGATCGAGCGACTGGGCAAGCACGCGTCCCGCGATCGCCGGGTTGAGAATCGCATGCCCTAACCCGCCGAACGCCCACTTGACCACCACGATCGCGAAGGCTGCCGACGCCGCCACCAGCAGCAGCGGTGCCTCCGGCGGAAACATCAGACTCATCACCAGGCCGATTGCGACCGCATTTCCGTCAGCGACGCTCCCCACCCGCTTCGGGATGACCGCCTCGGTCAGGGTCGCCGTCGCCACTCCGGTAAGCAGCACCGCCACCGCCGGCAGCCCAAACTGCACCACCCCCCAAAGCGCGGCGGGCAGTACAGCGACCACCAGATACCAGTTGAGGCTCTTCGTCGACAACACGTCGTGAATCTGAGGACTGCCCGCAACAATCAGCCGCGAACTATCCAGCTCGACTCGATCACTCCCCGTCATCAGATTCCTCGTGTCGGACCCAGCTCTTGGCCTGTTTCAGTTGATCGACCAACGGAATACCGGATGGGCATATGAAGCCGCAGCACCCGCATTCGGTGCAGTCGAAAATGCCGGCTTCCTTCACCGCGCGGTGATCCCCTTGTCCGATCATGAGATGGAGCAACACCGGTTCGAGGCCCATCGGACAGGCGCGCACGCAGCGGCCACAGTGCACGCACGCCGTCTCGGGAACCGTGTACAGCTCATCCTCGGTCAAGGCCAGCACACCGGTCGTCAGTTTCGTTACCGGCTGCGATAGATCCGCCACCGCGTGACCTCGCATCGGTCCCCCTATCACGATTTTTCGCGGCGCATGTTTGAAGCCGCCGCATTCTTCGATCAGGTTCCCTATTGAGGCGCCGATTCTCACCTTCAGATTGGCCGGTCTCGCGATCGCATTCCCGCCCACGGTGAGTGTACGTTCCACCAGCGGTTTGCCCAACACCACCGCCTCATACACCGCAACCGCAGTCCCGACGTTGACCACCATGCAGCCTGCTTGAGTCACCGACGCGGCACCCCGTACCGCCCGTCCGCTCACAGCGCGCACCAGCGTATGCTCGTCCCCCTGCGGATACTTGTCATCGAGGTGCTGGAGTTGTACGCGCGCGTCTGCCGCCGTAATCGCCTTCCTCAATCCGGAGGAGGCCGCCCGCGTGTGCGTGGTGAGCGCGATTACCGCCCGCCGCGGCGAGAACAGTCGCGACAGAATCTCAACCGCTTCCACGATCTGTTGTGGGCGCTCGCGCAACAGCGAATAGTCATTCGAAAGATAGGGCTCGGACTCGCACCCATTGATGATGAGCCACTCGACCAGCCCGTTTTCAGGGGGAGAGTACTTCACGTGGCTCGGAATCCCCTCGCCGCCGAGGCCGACTACTCCGGCATGGAATATCTCTTCTCTGATCCGCGAGTTCTTCCACCCACGCCATGCTCGCGGTTGAATCGACTTGCCGAGCTGCTGAAACTCCCCGTCGAGCTCGATCACGACTGCTTTGCTCTCGCGTCCGTCGGCCAGAGTAAGGCGCGTGATCTCGGTGACGACGCCCGGAATAGGGGCATGCACGCGGGCGCTCTCATACCCATGCGAGGCACCGATAACGGTGCCCTCCTCAACGTGCTGCCCGACGTCCACGTGCCGCCGGGCGGGTGACCCGGCGTGCTGCAGCAGCGGGACGACACAGCGAGCCGGAATCATCGCATTCCAGGTTGGGTGATTGCGAGCTGCGCGGGTACCGTCGGGCGGGTAAACACCGCCTTTGAGAATGCTACGGATTAGTCTCATGCTTCTTGACTCGTCTTTCGTCCCGCAAACCCGAGAACGTTGTCACGTGCTTCCCCAAGCGACTGCCCACCGAACGACAGCGCAACCAGAAACAACACAAATGCCGCTGCGAGGAGCAGACCGTGACGGAGCACGGTCGAGCGAGCGGAGTATAGCGCGGGCGACGAGGCAAGCTCAACCCCGACCGCGCGCCCTTCTGCAAGCAAAAGGCGCATCGGCGAGCCGCTTGGAATATCGCTCCATACCGCCTCACGCCACTCGGCATCAAACCGCATGCGAACCTCATCGGTGCGCGCGATCCGGCCCTCCTCTCGCAAGAAGCGCGGCTGTGTGAGCTCCTCGTCCCGTTCGGGGAACCGGAACTCGCGGCCGTGCATGAACGTCTCCTGGTAGGCGCGATGGCTCAAGTACAATGCGAGGTCCGGAAGCCCGTGAGGCGCTCTTGATTGTTCGAGCTTTGCAAGCGCATCGTAGGAGAGATTGTCGGCCCCCTGGATCTCAACCGGTGCCGGCACCGGGAGGCTGTCGTCGGCCGGTAACCACGCCGGCACCCAGGTGGCAGCCAGGGTCGCCGCGATCGCGGCCGGCAGGGCGATGCTCCGTAACCGTTGGAGACCGGACCGCCGCCGCTTAAGCCCCGAGTGTCTCCGATACAGCGCCTGCGGCCGCAGCGACACCGGAACGAACAACCGGTGATCACGGCGGCGATGCTTCATCACTGCACGCGTAAGCTCCGCCGTGGTGAGCGATGCAAACACACCCAGGGCAACGATCAGATGCAGAACCGCGCCGTTTCCGTCCTCGATTCTGTAGGCGTACAGCATTGCGGCGGCAACCACCGGCGCCGCGAACGCGAGCCGTAGCGTCCAGTACGTGGGAGGAGGCACGGTCGGACGGTGATTGAGGCGGTGCGGCAGATAGCGGGCAAGCTCGGCTACCAGGTACGCCCACAGGAAAAATGAGACGCTGACCGGGAACAGCACGCCCACGCCTGCCCGGCTGAGCTGCATCGCGATCACCCCGCCGCCGAGCAGCAGCGGCGGCCATACCGAGCGCAACCTCAATAGGACCAGCCCGGCCGCAATCGCAAAAAGCACCGCGCCGAACCGAGCGTCCGCAGTGGTTGCGTCCGCGATTCGCCACTCGACGTCACGCTCCCCCAGGGCGCGCTCAACGATCTGAGGTATCCGCCCTCGACCCTCAGCGCTGTTTAGGTAGAAGAGCGCGTACTCCCGCTCGCCGTCAACAGCAAAAAAGAACGAACGCAGCGATCGCATGTATGGATCTACCCGTGGGTCATACTCGAGAAAGCGTTGATCGAGACGGGACAGCGGCACCGAGGCGAGCCGGTCGATATCGTTGTAGCGGATTTCGGCTGTGCTGTAGGAGATGACCTCCTGCACGCCGGCTTCCTGCAGCGCTGCGGTCACTTCCTCGGCAGGAAGCGCGCTCTCTACCGCGAGGGTTACATAGCCGCTCCAGACATGCCCCCCGGGAGACGCCGCCGGCAGGCGGAACGCGATGAGCGTCAGCGCCGGAAGCGCCAGCCCGGCCAGCATGAACGCGGCGCTGTATAGGTTGAGCCACGAGCAGGATCGCATCGATCTCTTCTTTTTTGTGCTACAGAAGGCTGAAAGCTACTGCAATGAAAAAACCCAATAGCGCTCCAACCGAAACCTCGGCCGGAGTATGCCCAAGCACCTCCTGAACCGGTTCGAACTCAACCTCGAACCGTTCCTGAAGCTTGCGCCCCATCCGGTTGATTGCCTGCGCTTGCGTGCCGGTGGCCCGCCGCACGCCGAGCGCGTCGCGAATCACTAGCAACCCGTAGAACAGCGCCAGCGAAAACATCGGCGAGGTCAGCCCGTGCTCGAAGCCGATTGCAGTCGCCAACGCAGTCACAAGCGCAGAATGCGATGAAGGCATGCCCCCGGTGGCCCAGAACAGCGTAGTCACGACCTCACGCGAGGTGCGCGACCGGTGGCGGACCGCGTCTATGGTTGCCTTCAGCAGCTGCGCTATGAACCAACTGAAGAATGCCGCCAGGAAAACGGGGTTGCGCAGTACATTGTAGAACGAATCTACGGAATGGGGATGCATGACACCGTAGTGTGTCTCCGCTCCGGGCCTTTGTCAAGAATGTGGTTTGACAGTTGTCGTGGTGCCAACTACTATCGGGGCGAGATCCATATGAAAGAGTTTACCGCCGGACCCGATGACGAAGGCCGCAGGCTCGACCGTGTTCTGCGCCGCATCCTCCCCGAGGTTGCGTTGTCAGCCATTCACCGGTTGCTCCGCAAAGGCGCCGTGCGCATTGACGGACGCAGAGCGCGGGCCAACTATCGGCTTCGGCGCGGCGAGAAGATCGCCTTGCCGGCCGGACCGGCCGACGAAGCCGTCACCGGACGCTCGGCTCTCCAGGCAGCGCCCGGCGGCCCGCGCCGTGCGGGCTCGATAGATCTGCTCGCAACAGGGCCCGACCTTATCGCAGTGAACAAGCCGCCCGGCATAGCGACGCATGGGCCCGGTTCACTGCAGGAGCTGGTCAGCCAGCACCTCAGGCAGGCAGCGGAGGACTCGCTCGCTTTCCGTCCGGCCCCGCTGCACCGGCTCGATCGCGGCACGAGCGGGGTAGTTATCTGCGCAGCCACTATTCACGGAGCACGCCGGTTCTCAGAGCTGCTGCGTGAACGCCGCGTGGTGAAGTGGTACCTGGGGCTCTTCAGCTGCCACATCGACACCGCCCGCACCTGGCATGACCTGCTGGTGCGTGATCGCGAAACCGGCATCACGCGCGCTGCCTCGGCAGGCAACCGTGAGAGCGGCGATAAGCCCGGCCGGGCGGTCGGCAACCGGCGAGAACCGCGCGGCGCCCAACCGAAGGCCCGAAGCGCCGGCGCTGGGCGCGAAACCGCTGGGCGCGAAACCGCTGAGCGCGAAGCGGTTCTCGAGGTGTTCCCAATGCTGCACAGCCGAACGGCGACACGCCCCGCCGAAGATCTGACCCTGGCGGCGGTGCGTCTCCGGACCGGGCGTCGGCATCAGGTGCGCGCCCAGGCAGCCCTGCGAAACTGCCCGCTGGTGGGCGACGCGCGTTACGGCGCCCCGTCCGCCGGGGGCGGCTACGTTTTGCACGCGGTCCGCATCGAGCTCACCGACGGTGCCGAGCTTCTCGGCCGAACGGCTGTGTCGGCGCCCCTTCCACAACGCACGCAAGAGCGGCTCAGGCGGGCCTTTGGGAAAGAGGCGGTCGGCGAAGCGCTCAGCTTGTTCTCCGACGGGGGCACTGCCACCGAGCTATCCGCAGCTTCCGACACTGCGCTTGCCTCGGCGGCCATCGAAGCATTCCATACCGCTCACCGCGGGTGACCTGTGCGTGCTCGGTATGGGTTGTCCCGGTGATCATCGGCGCAGTACAATGCCGTAGCTATGCGAAAGGTTTTGAATCGCCTCACCTGGCCTTTTCGGCGCATTCGGGTCTTTGCACTTGTAGGGCGCAGCGGCACCGGCAAGAGCTTCCGTGCCCGCTTGGTGATGGAAAAATACGACATAGAGCTCATGATCGACGATGGGCTTTTGATCCGGAATCAGAAGATCATCGCCGGCCGCTCGGCCAAGCGGGAGAAGGCCTATTTCACCGCGGTGAAGACGGCGTTGTTCACCGATAAGAACCACAGGCGGCAGGTAATCGACGCACTCGAGCGCGAATCGTTCAAGCGAATCCTCGTCATTGGAACCTCGGAGCGGATGGTCAACAAGATCGCCGACACCTTACGACTTCCGCAGCCGCACAAGGTCATCAACATCGAGGAGATCGCCACCTCGGAGGAAATCAACACCGCGATACAGTATCGCAAGCTGCAGGGCAAGCATGTGATACCTGTGCCGTCGATCGAAGTGCGCAACAACTATCCCAAAGTGATGGCCGACTCGATCAAGATATTCCTGCGCCAGGGTTTCGGTATGTTTCGCCGGCAGGAGGTCTACGAGAAGGCGGTGATTCGTCCGGAGTTCAGCCGCAAGGGGTCGATTACAATCGCGAAGAATGCACTCAGCCAGATGGTGCTGCATTGCGTTCACGAGTATTCTCGCGGGCTCAACATCCGCAAAGTGAGCGTCAAGAATGAGCCGCGGGGCTATAAGATCGATGTTTACCTCGAGGTTCCGTTCGGGCTGCAGCTTGCCGGGGCGGTTCATGACCTGCAGAACTACATTATCGAGAGCATCGAGAAATTCACCGGGATCATCATCGAAGAGCTGAACATCGTTGTCGAGACCGTCGCGGAAAAGAAGCCCGATAAGAAAGCCGACAAACGCGCCGATAAAAGAACAGAGAGGAAGGCGCAATAGGGAGGCTGAACGGTGAAGAAATACGCACTTGCGGCTATGGTTGCTCTGCTGCTCACACCTGCGGGGTTCGCGGATGAAGACGAACCGGCATCATACGAAAGCGCACACTATCGCGTGCGCTCCTATGTGGGTGAGGCGCACGCCGAGGCGACGGCAGAGCGGATGGAAGCGTTGTTCGAGCTGTTCAGTGACACCACGCGTTTCGAGCTCGAGTGGCTCGAGGCTCCGCTGCGTGTCACGGTGTTTGAGAATCGTGAGGCGTTTGAAGAACACCTCGACGAGCTGATCGGCGTGGTCCCGGACGACTTCGTTTACCTGCACTACCGTGACCCTGCGCGCAACGAGCTGATCGCCTACGACCGCGATGAGCCCGAATACGGCAGAGGCCTGAACCACCAGGGGTTCGTGCAGTTCATCCGTGCTTTTGTCGCTGATCCGCCGACCTGGCTCCAGGAAGGGCTCGCGGTGTATTTTGAACGCACCGAGTACCATCCGGAAAGCGAGGAGCTCGAGCTCGTCGAGAATCTCGATTGGCTGCCGACTGCGCGCGAGCTCTATGAGGAAGAGGAGGAGATCCCACTGGCGGAGCTCCTGCAGATGGATCCGGAGGATGCCGAAGCCGAGCTGGAACGCTTCTATCCGCAGGCCTGGGCGCTGGTGTCGTTTCTGTTAGAGACTGAAGAGCGCGAGTACACGCGCCTGATCTGGGACGCGTTCTCAGCGTTGGAGCCGGCCGCAAACCGCGCCGAGAACATCGAAGCGGTGGAACGCGCCGCGTTCCAATGGGTCGCATTGGACGAGCTGGAGATTCGGCTGGTTGACTACCTTGGTGGGCGCCGGACGCCGGTGGACCTCGTGGAAGAAGCTGTGGAGCTCTACGGGCGGGGAGAGCTCGAACAAGCGGAAGACCGGTTTCTTCAGGCCATAGAGCTCGACCCGGAGAACTACGTCGCGTACTACTATCTCGGCCTCATCAACTATGACGAAGCCAATTACGGACTCGCCGAATACTACTACATGCGGGCTGCCGAGCTTGGTGCTGAAGAAGCGGTGGTGAAGTTCGCCCTGGGGGTAAACGCATTCGCGGCCGGACAGTACGGTAGCGCTGAGCAGTATCTCGAGACCGTGCTCGAGCTCGATGAAGAGCGCTACGCCGAGCGCGTCGAAGAGCTGCTCGACCGCATCTCGCCGTAAGCCTACTGCGACCCGGTTATCGAGCCGGCAGGATCGCGGTTACCAGCCACCGCTCTGCAGATAGCGCTTGCGACGTTTCAGCAGGTAGGCCAGCGCCTTTTCGACATCACGGTTTGCCGGAACGACGGGGTGAATGAACCGTTTGAGCTCAATATACGCTTCCTTGAACGGGATCTTGCGGAGCTCGCGGAACTCCGACAGCGTATAGAGATAATCGGCACACAGGTGCGCAAGAGCTATCGAGCGGTGCATCTCGTCCCTTTGGTTGGTTTCGGCGTCCAGCCGCTCCATCGAATGGAAGAACCGCTTGCGATAATCCCGTGTTGTGCGTAGCAACGCGTCGACCTCGGGTAGCATATACTGCAGCAGTTTGTACTTGCGCGCCATCCGCAGTATCGAAGCTGCGCTGCCGCTGAGGAGAATCTTGAAGACCTCCTCGGTCATTCGGGACTGTGAGCACTCCTCGAGGCGGTCGATATCGCGCCGAAGCTGCCTTCGCAGCGACCACGGCATCTTCGCGCCGGTAGTGGTCGAGTACTTCAGGGCGCGGACCATCCGTACCGGATCTTCGCTGAAGATGCGCTCGAGCGGTATGACGGGCTTGAGGCGTTGCTCAACGATGTCACGGTAGCCGCCGACGTAGTCGATTACGGTGCGATCGATCGGGCAATAGTACAGCGCGTTCATCGTGAAATCCCGGCGCAGCACATCCTCTTCCACCACACCGTACACGTTGTTGAACCCACCCGCCTCACGGGCCCGAAAGGTCGAAACCTCGATGATCTTGTCGCGAAAGAAGATATGCACTAACCGAAAACGTTTGCCGATCACTCGGGAGTTCCGGAACAGCTTTCTGATCCTGCCCGGCAAGGCGTCGGTCACCAGATCAAAATCCTTCGGATACTTTCCGAGCACCAGGTCGCGCACAGCGCCTCCGACGACATAGGCGGTATGGCCGTGATTTCGCAAACGGCGGGCGATCTTGAACGCATCGGCATCGATCAGATCGTTCGAGATGCCGTGTTCCTGCGGTTGATAGATTTCGGCTTGCTTGACGGCCCTGCCGTCCTCGGATGTCTTATAGCGTATAAGCACGCAGCGCAGTTCCTACAGATTGAAGCTTCAAACTCGGCGTAATTATGGGAACGATCTCAGATCAGGTCAAGAGATGTTTCGTATAGTTCCTACGCCAAGGCATACAACTTGCGCGCTTTCCCGCATCGGTAGTATCGTTGTTATAGTAGCATGGACATTCATTTCGGTGAATACACCGGGAACCTCCCAAGACGTGACCGGGCCTGGCAACAGGCGCGCGGCCGAGCCGGACGCTCCCAGCGGCCGGCCGGCAGGTCCGACCGTCTTCTGACGAGCACGAATAGGAGGGCCTCATGCGCAGCCGCGGCATCTGCCTCGGAGCTTCCAGCGTTGACGTCGTCGAGCTCGAGACTGTGCCCGCTGGAATTCAGATTCTCAGCGTTCGAACCCGGGGACACGAGGGCAACGTGCGCGGCGCTCTGGTTGACCTCGTCCGCGACCGGGACTACACCAGCAGTCTCCCGACAGCGGTCACCGGCAAACGCTTCAAGTCCCAGATCAAGCTGCCGGGCATCGCCGAGCCCGAGGCGACCGAACGCGCGTACGATGTCCTGAAGCATATCTACGGTCATGTGGATGCAATCGTCAGCGCGGGCGGCGAGACATTCATGGTCTACCAGCTGGACCCTGAAGGCCGGATCGCCGATGTCCACACCGGCAGCAAATGCGCCGCGGGAACCGGCGAGTTCTATCTTCAGCAGGTTCGCCGGATGGATCTCGATGCCGGCACCGCCCTGCAGTTGGCCCAGGGTAGTGACCCGTACCCGCTTGCCGGCCGGTGTTCGGTCTTCTGCAAGAGCGACTGCACCCACGCGCTGAACAAGGGCGAGGACAAGGGACGTGTCGTTGCCGGGCTCTGCACCATGATGGGTCGCAAAGTGCTCGAGCTGCTTTCCGGGTTCAACCCGAAACGCGTCATGCTCGTAGGTGGGACCTCACGCAATGAAATTATGTGCGCCTATCTGCGCGAACGCCTCGGTGATCTGGTAGTCCCCGCCGAAGCACTCTACTTCGAGGCCTTCGGGGCCGCCCTGTGGGCTGCTCGCCGCGCCGGAGACGGGCACGCCCGCCCCCGCGTGCTGTATCGTCCGGCGGCGCGAGACGCTGCGCAACCGAAGCCCGAGGAATCCGCTCTCGTGCGCGGCAGCCCGCAGTCTTGGAGCGCCGAGCCGACGGCGCTCGAAGCCGAGTTATTCCGTCCGCAGGAGAGCTCGTTCAGGTTCTTTGACCGGTTGCCGGCGTTTCAGGACCGGGTGCGTTTTCACGAGCTCGAGCCCGGCACTGCACGCGACGGCGACCGTTGCCTCGTGGGGATAGACGTCGGCTCAACGACCACCAAAGCGCTGTTGTTGCGCGAGCCGGACAACAGCGTCCTCGCCTCGGTCTACCTACGCACCGCCGGTGATCCGGTTGGCGCTTCCCGACGCTGTTATCGTGAGCTCGCGTCCCTGGTGGAGGGCGTATCGCTCGATATCTACGGCCTGGGTGTGACCGGCAGCGGGCGGCAGATCGTGGGCCTGAATGCGCTCACCGACGGTGTCATCAACGAGATTATCGCGCACGCCAAGGCGGCTGTGTATTTCGACGGCGCAGTAGACACGATATTCGAGATCGGCGGCCAGGACGCCAAGTACACCTACATCACCAACGGGGTCCCGGCCGACTACGCGATGAATGAAGCGTGCTCGGCAGGTACCGGATCGTTCCTGGAAGAGGCCGCCCGTG
>PUNW01000246.1 GCA_003552665.1 Spirochaetaceae bacterium
CGCAGATGCGCGCACGCAGGTTCGAGCAGTGCTCGAGTACAATCTCACGCGTGACCGCTGAGCACGGTACCGGGCAGCCGGCCGCTTCCGGGCAGGCTGCAGCTTACAGAGCCAAGAAATAGCGATGAACCGCGGGGTCGTCGGTGAGCTCAGGATGGAATGACGCTCCGAGGATCGGACCTTGCCGAACCAGGACGGCGTGCCCCTCGAATTCTGCGAGTGTTTGGGCCTGCCCGTTGACCGCCTCCACAGCCGGTGCGCGAATGAACACCGCCTCAAGCGGGTGCGGGCTTATTGCGGGTGCGCTCAGTACGGTTTCGAAGCTCTCGATCTGTCGGCCGTAGGCGTTGCGTCTAATCGCGATCGCGAGCCCACCGATACGGGGCTGTTCGCTTTCGAGAATCTCGTCGGCGAGGAGAATCATGCCGGCGCAGGTCCCGAACACCGGCATCCCGCTCTCGACGCGGTTGCGCACGGCGCTGATCAGACCTTCGCGCTCCATCAGCATCCCGATCGTGGTGCTCTCTCCGCCGGGAATGATGAGCCTGTCCACCAGGCTGAGATCGCCCCGCGTGCGCACCTCTATCGGGAGCGCGCCGAGATTGCTCACAACCTCGGCATGCCGGGCGAAATCACCCTGAAATGCGACGATGCCTATCCGTTCCACCGTTGTTCACCGGCGGGGCTCGCGGCGTCCGGCCTACCAGCCGCGGCCGGCCAGCCGTGCCTGCTCATCGAGCCCGCCGCTGGCGATGCCGCTCATCGATTCGCCGAGATCACGCGAAAGCTCAACCAGCCGCGCCGGGTCTTGATAATGGGCTACCGCGTCGACGATTGCGCGCGCGCGCTTCGCCGGGTCTCCGGATTTGAACACTCCCGAACCGACGAATACCGCTTCGGCGCCCAGCTGCATCATGAGTGCGGCGTCTGCGGGTGTGGCAACTCCCCCGGCGGAGAAGTTCGGCACCGGGAGCTTACCGGTTTGGGAGACCTCCACCACCAGGTCGTAGGGAGCGCCGATCGTTTTCGCCTCGTTCATCAGTTCCTCGGTCGGCAGGTTCGTGAGGCGGCGAATTCCGTCGCGCAGTGCGCGAAGATGGCGCACCGCCTCGACGACGTCACCGGTGCCGGCTTCGCCCTTGGTACGGATCAGCGCCGCTCCTTCGCCGATACGGCGCAGCGCCTCGCCGAGGTCGCGGCACCCGCATACGAACGGGACCCGGAAACGCTGTTTATCGACATGGTAACAGTCGTCGGCGGGCGTCAGCACCTCGCTCTCGTCGATGAAGTCCACGCCGAGGGCTTCCAAAATCTGCGCCTCAACGAAGTGCCCGATGCGGCATTTGGCCATGACCGGAATCGAGACCGCTTTTTGAATTTCGGCGATCATGCCGGGATCCGACATGCGGGCCACACCGCCTTGGGCGCGAATATCGGCCGGGACGCGCTCCAGCGCCATCACCGCCTGCGCACCTGCCTCAGCGGCGATCTGCGCCTGCTCGACCGTGGTGACGTCCATGATGACGCCGCCCTTGAGCATCTCGGCCAAGCCGAGCTTCGTCTTCCAGGTTGATTGCTGTCGTTGCGACCAGAGGGGTTCGTTCATTATGGTATTCCTGCTTCACACGGGGTGTTGTCGTATTCGTTCACAGCGATACGGGACGACAGCAGGCTACTCAAGAATGGCCGGCGTAGTCAAGCGCCCGCAGGTGTGCTACGCTGTCGCCATGCAGCTGAGAGATCGTGTGCTTGCGCTCAGGGACCGCGTTCAGGCCGCGGCGGAGCGCAGTGGACGCAGCCCGGACGAGATCGCCGTGGTTGCCGTCACCAAGACCGTTCCGGTGGAAGGCATACGCGAGGCGCACGAGTGCGGGTTGCGCGTCTTCGGCGAGAGCCGCGTGCAGGAGGCTGTCGAGAAGATCCCGCAGTTGCCGGATGACATCGAGTGGCACCTTATCGGTCATGTGCAGAGCAACAAGGTCAAGCATCTCCCGGGTCTGGTGAGCTGGGTACAGTCCGTCGATCGGCCTGATATTATCGACAAGCTCGCCCGGCGCTTCGGCGATCACGGACAAACGGTGCAGGTGCTCCTGGAGCTCAACACCTCCGGTGAGCCCTCGAAGCACGGGTTCACCTCGCTCGCCGAAGCGCACCAGGCTGCCGGCCGGATCGTAGAGCTGCAGGCGCTCGAGCTGCGGGGTGCGATGACGATCGGGCCGCTGACCGAGAATGAGTCTGAAATACGGACGGCGTTTGGGACGCTGCGACGCTTCTTCGAAGAGCTGCAGAGCGCCTACTCTGAGCTGCGAATCGATACCCTGTCGATGGGAATGAGCGGCGACTTCGAGATCGCGATCGAGGAGGGCGCTACCATGATCCGGCCCGGGTCGGTTTTGTTCGGCCCGCGAGAGATGTAACTGCGATGAGGCGGCGGCCGTATTCGATCTTCGGCAGGTCGGCAAGCCGAGCTGTTGCAGCGCTCCTAATCGGAATCGTGACGGTTGGACAGGGCGCAGCCGGACAGCAGGCGTACCGGCAGAGCACGCCGTTCCCGCAGGCTGCCGCAACCTACACGCAGTCCGCGCCTGATTCAGCGCCTAATCTCGGGGGCGCGGAGGGCTCACAGACGCCAATCCGCCGGCGGGGCAATCCGCGCGCCGGCATGCCGTTGGGGTGGAGCGGGGCTCATCTCGAGGCTCACGCGCTTCGTCCCCTGGATGAACCTGAACCGTACAGTCCGGAGGAGTTTCCCCAGTTCGCGCTGTCGCTGCGTCGCTTTCAGATCGTTTCAATCGGTGTGTTTCCCTTCGCATTGCTGTTCTCCGCGCTGGGGTACGAGCTCGGGCGATTCGGGTATTACAGCGCTCGTGCCGGTGAGCTCGACGGGCGCTACGCGCCGCGGCTGTTCGGGCTGGGAGCGGCAACCGAGACCGAGCCGTTGAGCAACCGCGAGCGTGTCGGAATCATCGTCACTGCGGCGAGCCTCTCGCTGGTGATCGGGGTCGTCGACTATATGTTGGGCCGCCGCGAGCGCGCGGGCGATACACGCTGAAACGCATGCAGATACTTCGGTTCACCATCGAGGAGCAACGATGGGAGGGCGAGCGTCTCGACCGCGTGCTCGCCGAGTATAGCGGAATCGCGCGCAACCGGTTCAAAGCGCAGGGTGCGGTGCTGCGCTGTGACGGGCGTGCCTGTAAGCTCTCGCATCGAGTCCGGCTCGGCTCACGCGTTGAGGTGCACCTCCCCGATCCGCCGCCGAGTGAGCTGGTGCCTGAGGATATCGGACTGCAGCTTCTGTTTGAGAACGAGCGCGTGCTGGTGATCGACAAGCCGGCGGGGCTTGTGGTGCATCCGGGAGCCGGTAACCGGAGCGGCACGCTTGCGAACGCTCTCGCATATCACCTCGGGAAAGCGGTCTCGGAGTTCGAGGTCGCCGGGCGCCCCGGTATTGTGCACCGGTTGGACAAAGACACCTCGGGCGTGCTTGTTGCCGCCAAGGACCCGCAAGCGCTCGAGCTGCTGCAGCAACAGTTTCGTGAGCGCAGGGTAGACAAGCAGTACCTCGCGCTGAGTTCACGACCGCCCCAGCCGAGCGCGGGCGAAATCGGCGGCTGTATCGCGCGCGATCCGGTGCACCGCAAGCGGTTCATCTGGACCCCGGATCAGGGTCGCCCGGCGCACACTCGCTACCGAACAATTAGAAGCTTCGGTACCGGACCGGACGGAGTCTGTCTGGTCGGGCTCCAGCCCTCCACCGGACGCACACACCAGCTGCGCGTGCATCTGAAGCAGCTGCAGGCGCCGATAATCGGCGACGACGTTTACGGTGGGCCGCGCTGCGCCGATGGGCTCATGCTGCATGCCTATTCGCTAAGGCTGGTGCTGCCGGACGAATCCGTAGCGCGGAGCTTTCGCGCGCCGCTGCCTCCGCGGATGAAAGCGCTGCTTACCCGGGCTCGCCGGTCGCAGCTCCCGGGTCGGTGTTCAAGTCGTGATTGAAGCGGCGTTCGGCTGCGAGCGTGCTCGGCGGCCCGAGCGCGGGCAGGACTACCATCGTATCCGGCAGCGGCGCAAGTATCTGCCGGAACGCTTCGGCGATCAGAAGCCGCTCGATCTCGGGTTGGTCTTCCGCGATCAGACCTGCCGAGAGCATCGTTCCGCTGAAAAACAGGTGTGCGATGCGAAAAACCAAGGTGAAACGTGAATAGGGCTCAAGCGGGATCGCCTCGAGCTCGAGCCCGGACACATTCAACTTCTGCCGGCGTTCCAGGCTTTTCCCGGTGAACTCCATGATGCGCGGATAGCTACTCAACACCTCAGCGTCGTACACGCGTTTGATGGTGCGCAGTCCCTCCACCGTCTGCGGGCGAGGGGTCGTAAGCAAAACGGCGCGCAGATAGTAGCGATTGTTCTCGATCAGGTTGAGCAGCGGAACGTCGAGCTCTACCGGGTCGATGATCACCGCGTCGCCGGGACCGTCGGGGCCCACCAGGTAACTGTTCGTCCGATCGCGGCGGGAATTATGGGTAAAAACCTTCATGGCGAAAAAGCCCTCCCGCTGTGTCGTTCGGCCGTTCAAAGCGCGCATCCTCCGGGTTCGAGAGCCTGAAGTCCAGGTCGCTGTAAGTGGCGTCGATCAGATAGAGGTCTTTGAGGTTGCAGTTCACGAATGAGGAGTGCTCGAGCCGCGCCGAGATGAAGCGCGAAAGTGCGAGGTCACAATCGGCGAACGAGGAGTGTACGACGTAGGTGCCGTTGAAGTTGGACTGCACCAGGTCTGACCCGGAGAAATCGGTATCGACGATCTCGGCGCCGGCCATGATGCTCGAGTGCACTACGGCTTCACGGACCGTGGATCCGGTGAGTTTGGAGTCATCGAAAAAGCAGAGAAGCCAGCGAGTATGGTCGAAATTGCAGTCGCTGAGCTCTGCTGCAGTGAAACGACACTGATGCAGACGCTTACCGGAGAGGTTGAGCTTGCTGAGCCTGGCGCCGCTGAGATTGTAACCGTCCAACTCGCGCAGCTCCGCGACGGCCGCATCCAACCGCCGGCGCCACGCCCGCTCATCGGGCAGGTGTTGATAGCAGTGCTCCGATTCGGCCAGTGGCATTCGCTCGCAGCGCGGTGTAGCACAGCATCCAATGTCCAGCATGACTTCGGTCATAGTATCGCAGGAGCCCAATGCTGTACACCGCCCCTGTACAACCGAACGGTTCCCGGCTATCATTCGGGAGTATGGCTAGTTGCTTCTCCTGCGGGGCGGAGTATCCCGACAATATGCGCGTGTATCGACAGACGCTCTGCGAGCAGTGTGGCGCCGAGATGAAGGTCTGCCTCAACTGCCGGTTCTATGATCCCTCGGCGCAGTACGAGTGCCGTGAGACGATTCCGGAGCCGGTACGTGATAAGGAGCGCGCGAACTTCTGTGATTTCTTTCAGTTGCGGCCCGGGTCCGGTGCTACCGAGGCGGCTCAGCAGCGGCAGAGTAAGCAGTCACAAGCCCGTTCGCAGTTTGACAGCCTGTTCGGCGATGGGTGACTTGCTCGGCGATGGCTGATTCTGAACCGCAGCGTGAGGACCGCCCGGTCCTGTTTCTCGATTCCGGGGTCGGGGGGCTCCCGTATCTCAGCGCCGCTGCCGCGGAGTTTCCAAACGAACGATTCATCTACCTCGCCGACCGTCGCAACTTCCCGTATGGTGAGCGAGCGCCTGAGGAAGTGCAGCGGGCGATTCTGGCTGCTGCCGGCGCTGCCGTAGCGGCCTTCCGGCCGAAAGTCTCGGTGGTAGCCTGCAATACCGCTTCGGTGGTGGCGCTCGATGCGCTGCGGGCAGAGTACGCGATACCGTTCGTCGGCGTGGTTCCGGCAGTCAAGCCGGCCGCTGAGCAGTCGCGCTCGGGCAGAATCGGGGTATTGGCTACCGCCCGCACCGTGGAAGACCGTTATCTGCTCGGTCTGATCGAGCGCTTCGCGGCCGACTGCTACGTGCTGTCGGTGGCCGGCGGCGATATCGTAACCTTCGTGGAGCGGCGCTATTTTGTCAGTCAGGCAGTCGAACGCCGGACGGTGGTGCAGGAGGCTGCGCGCCGGTTGCGCGAAGCGCGCATAGACACTGTAGTGCTCGGGTGCACGCATTTTCTGCATGTGGAGCGCGAGCTCGCTGAGGCCCTCGGCCCTGACATCCGTGTGATCGACTCGCGCGCCGGCGTCACCCGCCGGTTGGGCACGGTGCTGCGTGAGCACGGCCTCGCACGAAGCGCGGAGCGCACCGGCGAGCGCACCGGCGACCGCACTGCAGATGCGCGTGCACGCATGTATGTGACCTGCGGTCCGGGCGACAGCCTCGATGCCGACAGTCTCGAAGCCGAGAGCGAAGACTATCAGCGTTTTGCAGAACAGTTCGGCCTGACCTACAACGGGGTCTTGCCGGTGGAGGCGGTATGAACGCACACGGGGAACGCGTGCTCGAGTTCGACAAGATCCGCGCGATGCTGGCGGATCGCTGTTTGTCGGAGGAGGGCAGCGCGTTCGTTCGTGCTCAGGCGGTGTTGCTGGAAGCTGAGGCGGTGCGCGAGGCGCAGGAGCTTGTCGCCGAGTATCGCGCTTTCCTGGAGGAGGGCGATGAGCCGGCAGCCCTGCGGTTCCCGGCGGTGCGCGAAGCGGTGGTGCGGTTGCAGGTGGAGGGGGTCGTCCTCGAGGGGGTGGAGCTTGCCGGTATCAGCGCTTTTGCCGACTCGGCTTATCGAATGCGAACCGCAATCGTCCAGCACTCCTTGCAGCTGCCGCGTCTGCGTGAGCTGCTCGGCGAACTGCCGAACCTGAGCGGGCTCACCGCGCGGATCAACGCGGTGATCGACGGTGGGGGCGAGGTAAAAGAGAACGAGGTTCCAAGCTTGCGCGCAATCCGCAAGCGCAGCGTCGCTCTGCAGCAGGAGATCTCCCGTACCGCGGCCGGCTTCATCTCCGATACTCGTTACGCTCGTATCTTCAACTCCGATCGCCCGACCGTCCGTGACGGGCGCACGGTGCTTGCCGTTGCCACGACGCACAAGAACACCATCCCGGGCGTGGTTCATGAAGTCTCCGGCAGCGGTCAGACGGTGTTTCTGGAGCCGCTGCAACTGGTCGAGAAGAACAACGCTCTTGCCGAGGCGCAGCAGGAGTATCGCCGTGAGCTGCTGCGCCTGTTACGCGAGTTGAGCCGGGCCTGCCGAGCCGAACGTGAAGCGCTCCTGCAGCATCTCGACACCGTCGCAGTCCTTGATGCCGTGCGCGCAAAGACCCGCTGGTCGATTGATTTCGACGGCGTGCAGCCGGTGACCAATGCAGCCGAGCTTCGCCTGCGGCGGGCGCGCCATCCGATGCTCGGGACAGCCGCGGTGC
>PUNW01000338.1 GCA_003552665.1 Spirochaetaceae bacterium
TCGGCAAGCCGCTGCCGAAACTCCGCCGACGCCACGATACTGAGAAAGGGAGTAATGCCGATGCCGCCCCCGACGAGCACCGCCGGGAGATCAGGCCTTTCGAGAAGCATCTCCGCGAATCGACCGTACGGGCCCCAGATTCGCGCCGGTTCGCCGCGATTGAGCTCAGGCAGCCTACTCGTCCAGTCGCCGAGCCCCTTCACCGAGAGCCGCAGTCGTCTCTCATCGGGAGCACTCGATATGCTGATTGGATGCGGTTCCTCGCTCACCGCGGTCGAATCAAAAGAGACATACACGAACTGGCCGGGCATATGCCGCATACGACGCCCGGCGGGCGCCAGGAGCACTTCGGTTACGTTGTCGCCGATCTCCCGCACCTCTTCGGTAACGTAGTCGTACAGTGGTCCGAAAAAGCGATAGAGCAGCCGAATATACACGTAACAGACCAGCGCGGCGGCGACCCAGAAACCGTGCCAGTACGTAAGCGGCGCCAGCTGTACGATCTCGCCTTCGGCTATGATCGCATGGTAGACGACGAACACGAGCAGCACCCCGAAAAAGTCGTGGCTGCGCTTCCAGCGGTGGTATGGGATCTTGATGAAGATCGATAACGCTACGAGCAGAGCGAACGCCGCCAGCGCGATTATTCCGGTATTCCGGACCCAACTCTCCGAGAACCAGAGATACTCGAAGAATCCGGTGACATCGTCGGCATACGAGACCGCGAGAAAGACCGGATGCAGGAAGATCAGCGCGAACGACAGCTCGCCGATCCTGCGGTGCGCCCGGTAGAGCTTGTCGAGCCCGCCGAACATCCACTCAATCGGCCGCAGCCGCGCCGCCATGATGATCGCCCAGCACATGAGGGGGAGCGTCCCGTGACTGCCGACCTTCGCCGGATAGAGCCACACATCGTCGTACCAGCTATCGCTCCAGGCCATTGCGGCGAGCCAGATGCCGTACGAACCCGCGACGGTCAAACCGACGACTACGTACCCAAGCCAGAAATGTCGAGTCGGGAGCGATCGCATCCTCCAATAGTACGACGGCCGGCGAACGACGACAAGTCATCGCGGTGGCGTAACTTCGGAATACGCGGTGCACAGCCAGGCCCCGGAGATCAAGTGCAGACGACGTCACCGGGCGGGATGGGTTCATTCGAGCGTATCTGTCGCGACCATGCGAATCGCGTGCGATTGCGGTGGGAAGGAGCCGGCCGTCGACAGATTGCCCGGCCGCGACCGGCGCGTTCGGGTTACTACACTGACGCCTCTTGACAAATTAAATTGTCAACATTACAGTGCGCACATGATGGACGCACACGTGATCGACGATCCGGCGGCTGCGACCGTGGCACTTGATCCCGTACGTAGCCGGCTGCTCTTCGAGCTTCGCGATCCGGCATCGGCAGCCGCGCTGGCCGGCCGCATCGGGCTGACTCGCCAGAAGGTGAACTACCACTTACGGACACTCGAATCGTACGGGTTGGTCCGCACAGCCGGCGAAAAGCGCTGGGGCGGGCTGACCGAACGGTTACTGGTCGCGACGGCGTCAGCGTACATTGTTTCGCCGAGCGCGTTCGGTCCGGTCGCGGTAGAGCCCGAACGGATAACCGATCGCCTGGCCGCGAGTTATCTCATCGCGCTCGCGGCCCGCGTCGTGCGTGAGGTCGCCAATCTCGTGCATGGCGCACGGACCGCCGGCAAACGCCTCGCGACCCTGTCGGTGGACACGGTGATCCGATTCCGTTCGGCCCGAGAGCGGGCCGCGTTCACGCACGACCTTACCGAGGCCATCAACCGCCTCGTCGCGAAATACCACCAGGAGCCTGCGAAAGGTGGACGCTCATATCGGGTTGTGCTCATGGCACATCCGCTACCACAGTCACCTACCACGGAGACGAAGGAGGAATGATGTCGGCAAAGAAGGATGACAACGGCCGGCGATATGTCGAGGCCGAAGTCGAGGTTCCCGGGTCGCCCGAGGAGGTCTGGCGCGCGATTGCGACTGCGAACGGCATCTCCTCGTGGTTCGTCCCTACCACCAGCGACGAGCGCGAAGGCGGCAAAGTCGTGTGCAGCTTTGGTCCGGAGATGGACTCAGTCGCGGAGATCACTGAATGGAATCCGCCCGCGCGGTTTATCGCCGAAACCGAAGGAGGACCCGGGACGGTCGCGACCGAGTGGACAGTCGAGACGCGAACCGGCGGGACGTGCGTGGTACGGGTAGTGCACCGTTGGTTCGCCGACACCGACGACTGGGACGCTGAGTTCGAGACCCACGCCTACGGGTGGTCGACATCGTTCTTTCGCTTACTCCAGCTCTACCTCACCCATTTCTCCGGACAGGCGTGTTCCGCTTTCGATCTCGCCGCCTTCAATACGGCATCGCCGGCAGAGACGTGGCGAACAGTCAAGAGCGTGCTGAAAATCGACCCGGCGGCGCAGCGCGTGACGTCAGCGCCGGGAGCGCCCGACCTCTCGGGCGTGGTGGAAAACACGGAGATTACAGATCCGGAGCTACTGCGCATTCGTGAAGAATCGCCGTTGATCACGGCCACTTTGGAAGGTCTGGATGGGGAGAATCCTGATCTGGTGCTTCGACTCGAACGGCCGGCCCCCGGCCTTGCCCACATCTTCATCATGCCCATGGGTGACCGGACGATGGTCTCGATTCGCTTCTTCCTCTACGGCGATCGGGGCGCCGCCGCAGCATCAAATGCCGAGCAACAGTGGAACGCTTGGCTCACGGCGAGATTTCCTGAGCGATCGCCGGGATAATAGGCGCCCGAATCATCCGCGCAATGAGCCGGGTCGTAGCAAGCAAGGCGAGCACAGCGGAAGATCAGGAGCGTAGCTGCAGCTGAACGATGGGACGTTCAGGTTTTCGCCGGGAAATCTCGACGAACCCTTCGCGGTCAAACATGGACTTTGCCCCGTTCCAGATCCAGTTATCGGAACCGCGCTCAGCCTTGTCGATCGGATACGCCTCGAGAATCGCTGCTCCGCGGGTACGCGCGTAATCGATCGCGCCGCGGAGGAGTGTCCCCGCAATACCTCGATGCCGGAACCGCGACGGCACCACAAAGCACACCAGCGACCAGACCGTGGCGTCCTCGCTCGCCGGGGCTCCCTGCCGCGCATCATAGTCTGCCCGGCTACCGGCCGAATCGGACACCGGCCTCAGGACGGGCGACCGCATCAGCTTCGGGTACGATGCCCGTGGCGCTAGTGCGACCCACCCGACCGGAGTGTCGGCTCGATACGCCAGTAACCCCGGTGGGGGGTCGCTCTGAGTCAGGGCTTCCGCCCGCTTGCGTCTGAGCTCAGGAGGCTTCATGCCGGGCGGCAGATGCTGTTTGCCGCTCTCTCGGTAGTACATACACCAGCACCCGCGCGCCATAGCGCAGCCCGGCTGCTCGAGAAGCCACACGAAGTCCCGCCATCGCTCGGGCGTCAGCGGGTATACGGTTACCTCGTCTCTCATTTCGAATCAAACATATCGCATCACTGTTGCCAGCGGCCACCGCCCCCGTCAGCGGTAACCGCTTACGAAGTAGGTTTCCATCGGGAACACGACCCCCGCGTCATCGGTAAACCGGGCGAGCGCGCCATCCAGGTCGGCAATCAATGCCTGCAGGGTGCGATCGTCGAGCTCACCCAGCGGGCCCGCCAGTGGGGAACTCGCCGCCTCCTGCCGCAAGTACTCGGCCGGGCTTGGATAACGCACATCAAGCACGTCATGTCGGATCCCGACATTACGAAATCCGGCTCTATTAAGCTCCTCGAGAATGTCTTCGGCGCCGGGACCGGCGAACGGAGAGCGCATCATGTCACCGATCTCGGCACCTGCGTGGCGATCAAGCACTTCGGCCAGAACCCCGTAGCTGCGGTTGAACTCGAGATCGCGCAACAGCGCGAGCACCACTCTTCCTCCCGGCGCCAGAACACGGCGGGCTTCCGCAAGGGCCTGCTCACGGTTGGAGATGAACTGCAACACCTGCTCAATCAGGACCAGATCAAACGAGCCGTCGTCAAACGGCAGCCGTTCCAGGTCTCCAACTTTCCAGGTAACCTCCCCTGCGGTGTCCCGACGCTGGGCCTCGGCGATCATGCCTTCATTGATATCGACTCCAACCACTGAGCCCTCGGGGGCGACATGCGAGGCAGCGGTCCGGGCTACGATTCCGGTGCCGCACCCGGCGTCCAGCACTCGTTCGCCGGGTGCGGCGCTTGAATGCGCTACCAGCCGCTGCGCCCAGCGTCGAAACAACCGTCCTACCAGATACTCTTCATATGCGGCCGCGCTGCTCTGGTCCAGTTGCCAGGCCGCGACATTGGTTTGATCACTCATGCTTGCATCCTCCCTGTTGTGGATGATACCCAACCACCAGAATCTATAGACCGATCTACATATCCTATTCTAGACCGATTGTCATAGTTTGTCAACCGTGATACAAGGAAACATGCCCTCGGATACACGAACCCGGATAATCGAGACAACGGCCAGACTGGTACAGGCGCGTGGCTACCACGGTGTCAGTTTGAACGACATTCTCACCGAGTCCGGCGCGCCGCGTGGTTCACTGTATTTCCATTTTCCGCGCGGCAAAACCATGCTCATCCTGGAGGCCGTGCGGGTGGGGATTGAAGAGGCGACCCGCGTGCTTAGACAATGCCTCGAAGAAACGGAAGACCCCGCCGCCGGAGTGCGTGAGTTCTTTCAGGCTGCCGCCCATGAGATGGTGGATTCCGAGTATCTGTTCGGCTGTCCCGTCGCGCCGATCGTGCTTGATACTCCCGACATGGACACAGACCTCGCCAGAACCTGCCAGGCGGGCCTGGACGAATGGGAGAGCCTGTACCGGTCCGCGCTCGAGTCAGCCGGTGTGCCGGCTGGTCGCGCCGCCCGTGTAGCGCGTACCATACTGGCCGCCATGGAGGGAGCGCTCATGATGGCGCGCAGCGAACGCAGTGCGGCGCCCCTGGAGGAAGTGGGCGATGAGATGGCCGAGATGATCTCAGCCGTGATTGCCCGGTAGCTACTTGTCGGACGCCGTCTGCTCCAGGCGCTCGGCCAGCCAAACTTTGATAATCGACTGGCGCGTGACCTCCAGTCGGCCGGCTTCTCGATCGAGGGACTCGATCATCCAGGCCGGGAAGTCCACATTGACTCGCCGTTGATTCTGAAGCGGGCGACGCGCCTTAGAGGTGTCCAAGGTCTCGGTCAGGTCATTGGCGTCATCGAATTCGGAATCAAATTTCTTCGCTTTCATAGAGTGCCACGCATAGAAAATATACCGTTGTTCGCGATTCTTCTCAACCGCTCCATAGACCATCGGTCGTCTTCAGCAATCGAGCATCGATCTGAATCGGATTGCTCGAGACAATCTTGATCTGCTTCGCGTGTTGGTGCTTCGGATTGATCAGGAGGTTGCACTCGCCTTGGACCACGGCGGACGGAACTCGCAATACAAGCGTCTCGTTCCGCGTGATCCATTCTTCCCCGATTTCGGCCAGCGCAGCCGGCGCAGGATAGCTTGCCCATTTCGCCGGAAGCGCTTTCGGCGGAACATCCTGGATCTCCGCTCGTGCGGGAAGAGATATCTCTGCGATATACAGATCAACCGGAAGCAACGAGAGCGGTATATGGACCAGATACTCGACGGTCGCCAATGCCCGGTTCTCGGCAAGATATACGACAGCCGTCCCTTTCCGATTCCAGCGTCCCCCGTGCAGGCGAGCTCCTTCGCCGGATAAGTCCTCGATGTACTGTCTCTTCGCGATGCGGTAGGCCACCATCAGGCGACGATGCCGTGTTCCATCCGCCCGAGCTCGTCGAGTACCATCAGAGCTCCATAGCGCGACGACAGAAGCTCTATCGGCGTTCTGTTGCCGAAGGCTGCGCTTGCGGTATTGAGCCAAACGCGAAATCGCTCAGCGTCGCCGAGAACCTCACTCCCCCGTGAGTACACCTCGGCTACCTGAATGACATGCTCCGATATGGCCTCGGCAAGCAGATCGTTGTCTTTCTTTCGCTGCAACGTGCGTTCGGCCACATGGAGGATGCGAGCCATCGCTCTCAGCGACAAACCCATGTTAGCCGCGAGGTTGACGAGGGCTTTCTTGGGAATTCCTTCTCTGCCAAGCTCATAGAGGTCAATCTCGGACTCTATGCGGTGTCCGAGCAGTTCGCTTCCGCCCAACAGGTATTCTATGCTCAGCGAGCTCATACGCTTTTAAGCCTCCGCCTTTTGGCGTATATTCTACCGCCATTTGACGTAACAGTCAAACGACCGCAAAGTATGCCTTTGCCCCGCCACAGACTCCGCCCGAAACCCCGCCATCGTACCGCTTCCTGAGGAACGCGTTCGCTTGTAGCGTAGTGCGCGAACGCCGCCCAACCTCTTCGATCTCCGGCACCATATCATAGTTTCAAGCGGGGCTTCCCTGCTGCTCCAAGTATCCCACAACCCCGTCGTGGTCCGCGGCACGAAGGTCAGCGGCGAGCAGTTGCTCCATACCATCGGCAACCGCCGCGTCGCGACCGGCCGCCGCAAAGGCGGCGGCGATCCGCTTCGCCCCGTCCGACATTGAGATAGCTTTCTGCACCGCCGAACCGAGGTTCGCGGCATTCAGGCGGTTCGGCATCAGTCGGACACCGGCTCCGGCGTGTTCCACCCGGCGGGCAACCTCGAACTGGTCGCGACCGAACGGGACCACAACGAGGGGGACCCCTTTTGAAAGCGCTCGCTGGGTAATCCCCATGCCTCCGTGACAGACAACAACTTGGGCGCGCGCGACGATCGGCTCGTGTGAGAGAAAACGCTCGACACGACAGTTCGCGATCTCCTGTCCATGATTCTGGAACTCCGTGGAGTCGTATGCGGCGCTGGTTGCCACAAGGTAGAGCCCTCGTTGCGGCAACGCCTCGATCGCCGCCTCGATGATACCGCGGTCGTTCTGACGCTCGGTCGAGCAGGTAACCAGGGCGATGGGCTGCTCTATACCGGCAAGCCACTCCGGCGGATCGGCCGGCGGCACCCAGGTTGCAGGCCCGACCATCCGGAAACTCTCAGGCCAGTGTGCCCGCGGATACTCAAGCGCCTCGGTCGTGTAGTAGAACACCAGCGGCGGCCGCAGCAGCAGCTCTGCCATCCCGCCGAGCGCCTCAAGGCCGAGTCTTGCGCGTATCTCGTTTATGGCAGGCATCGCCGCTCGATTCATCTTCCAGAAAATCAGCCGCCGGAGTATTGCATCGCGCATATGGCCGAGCGGAGAGCGCGCGCGTTGAAGCCCGGGACCGAACGGGGGAACTCCCCGAGCCGGCAGGGCCGTGAAGTAGGGTTGAAA
>PUNW01000226.1 GCA_003552665.1 Spirochaetaceae bacterium
ATTGCGATCTTCTCGAGGATGTCCTGCCTGCGGTCGGAGATCGTGAGCTCGACGATCCGCGCCCGGTGCCCTTCGGCCCGAAGCTCGTTACGCAGATAACGCAATGCCAGATTGGTGTGCGAATAGCGGCCATTGATTCCTACGAGCAGCACATCCATCTCGTCATCTTACCCCATCGCGTGATAGAGTTGAAGGAGAGGTCAAAAACGCCGCTATGAAACACGGTCCGACGATCGCACTGATTGTTTCATTCAGCGTTGCTTTCAGCCTTGCGTTGATGCCTTCAGACGGCGAGGCCCGGGAGCTCCGGCAAGCCGTGCGGGAGCAACGGCGCAATCCCATGATCGTAGCGCAGATGTGGGATGAAGCGATACAGGCAACGCCGTGGACCGAGCACATCCGGATGCGTCGCGAGTTCCTCGAGCAGGAGCTCCGGATCCGCAGAACGCTACCCACCCTGTATCTTCGAGAGCTGTACGACACAGTTTGGGACGCAGGCGAGGAGTTCTACCGAACGCTCGACGGCGCCTATACCGAGGCGTCCGAAACGGAGGATGCAGACTAGCGGCTAACGCTACTGCTGTGAAACAAGCACGCACGATCCGCCCCGCCGTGCCCCCGCCGCGAAAGGCTGCCTCTCAGAGTCGTGCCGTATCTGCATGCCACCGACAGTCCTTATACCGACCGCAGCGCGACCGCTTCAACCTCTACCCGTGCGCCTTTCGGCAGAGCCGCAACCTGCACACACGACCGCGCCGGATACGGCTGGGTGAAGAACTCCGCGAACGCCTCGTTGACCGCCGGGAAATCGGCCATATCCACCAGGAAGCAGGTGATCTTCACCACTTCGCTCGGCGTGGATTGCCCGGCGCGAAGCACCGCATCGAGGTTCCGGAGCACCTGTGCAATCTGCTCCTTGGTATCGCTCGAGACAAGCTCGCCGCTCTCGGGATCGAGCGGAATCTGACCGGCAGTGTAGAGCATCTCGCCCACCGCCACCGCTTGTGAGTAAGGGCCCACTGCGCTCGGCGCAGTCGTCGTCGAAACCTCTTCCCTGTTCGTTTTCATGGGCCCAGTGTAGTCGAATACCATCCGGCAAGCAATCGGAGAGCCCAGGTGAGGCTCTCATCCAGCTCATCGGGGCGTGCTGCGCGCCGGCACGCGCAAGCGGCGCGCCTTGACCCGGTCGTGAGCATACAGGTAGCATCGGGGATCAACCTTTTCGCCACAGCGAGGGACAAGGATACTAGATGACGCAGAATCCAACGCTCAGTTCCGATGCACGTATCGGCATAATCAACCGTGGTGAGGCGGCAATGCGGTTCATCCGCGCGGTCCGTGAGTATAACTCCCTGCATGAGACCAGCTTAACCACTTCGGCGTTCTACCTCGATGTCGAAGAGGAGGCGTTGTTCGTCAAGGAAGCCGACTACTCGCTGCGATTATCGACCTTGTCGGAGTTCGCGAACAGCACCGGTAGCCCATACCTCAACCGCCGGCTCATGGTGGAGGCGCTCAAGGCAACCCAATGCAGCGCAGTATGGGTCGGCTGGGGCTTTCTTTCCGAGGACGCCGAGTTCATCGAGATGCTCGAACACGAAAGCTTCGTGTTTCTCGGCCCTTCCTCGCGCGCAATGGCGCTGCTCGGCGATAAGATCGAGGCCAAGGATCTTGCCGAGCAAAGCGAGGTCCCGATCTTGCCGTGGAGCAAAGGCCCGGTGACGAGCCTCGAGGAGGCACGGACCACCGCCGAGACGATCGGCTATCCGTGCATCATCAAAGCTGCCAACGCCGGCGGCGGACGGGGCATTCGGTTTGTGTTCACGCCGGGGGAGCTCGAGCGACAGTACAACTCGGCGCGCGACGAAACGGTGCGTATTACCGGCGGTGATGTGGTCTTCATGGAACACCTTGTACAACGCGGGAGGCATCTCGAGGTGCAGTGCCTTGCCGATCGCCACGGCACGGTGAGTACCTTTGGGGTGCGCGACTGCTCGGCGCAGCGGCGCAATCAGAAGATCATCGAAGAGACTCCCCCACCCGAGTTCAGCGCCGAATACATCGCACGCATGGAGGCAGCCGCCGGGAGGCTCATCCAGGCCGCCGAGTACGAGAGCGCGGGAACAGTTGAGTTTCTCTACGACCTGGACACTGAAGAGTTCTACTTCATGGAGGTCAACACGCGCCTACAGGTGGAGCACCCGATCACCGAACAGCTCTACGCTGTCGATCTTGTCAAAGGCCAGATCGACGTTGCGTTCGGGGAGAGCATCGAGGCACTCGGCAAAGCCAACCCGCGCGGGCACGTCATGGAGGTACGGCTCAATGCCGAGGATCCCGACCGCGACTTCACGCCTGCGCCCGGACGGGTGGAGCGCTACATCATCCCCGCCGGCCCCGGGGTCCGGGTTGACTCCGGAATCGAGCACGGCAGCGTCATTCCGAGCGAGTTCGATTCAATGGTCGCCAAGATTATCGCGGCGGGGCCCACGCGTCAAGAAGCTATCGCCCGCCTGAAGCGCGCCCTCAAGGAGCTTCGCATCAAGATCGAGCGAGGCACAACCAACCGCTCGTTCCTGCTCGAGCTGCTGGCCACTCCGGAGGTCGCCGGCGGCGGCGTGAGCACGCGTTTCGTCGAACAGTGGTTGGCCGATGGGCGCCGTCCGGCACCGCGCGAGCACTATCAGGTTGCACTCGTCGCAGCCGCGATCGATCAGTACTTGGCCGAGTATCGTGCCGGGCTCGCGAACTTCAACCAACAACTCTCCACCAGCGGGTACCCGCGCGACGTGGGTGATGTCAAGGGAATCGAATGCGCGCTCAGCGCCGAAAGCCGATCCTACCAGTTCCTGGTGAAGGCGCTGACAGACGATCATTATCACCTCCGGGTAGACGGCCGGGAGCTCACCGCACAGTACACCGAGCGCGACCACGAGTCGTTGCTGGTGTACGGCAACCGGCGCTATCGCATCCAGCTCGTCGACCGCGGTGACGCCCTGCAGTGTGAAGTTGACGGTGTTCCCTACCCGGTTGGAATCGAGGCCGGCGGCGCGGTGAAGGCGCCTTCCCCGTCCCTGGTGCTCTCGATCGCGGTTGAGCCCGGACAGGCCGTCGAAAAGGGCGAGATACTGCTGTCGCTCGAGGCGATGAAGATGGAGATGGTGGTGGAAGCCCCGGAGGCCGGCGTCGTCAAAGAGGTGCTGGTGCGCAGAGGTGAGCAGGTAGCCGCCGGACAACCGCTCGTCCAGCTCGAAGCCGGGGATGAACAGGCCGCACCGAGCGGGGAGACGCTCGCAATCGAGTTCGCCCAGGAGTTCCCCGATACCGCCCGGGCAGCGTGGGAGATGTCTAGGCGCGAGTATCGGGCGATGTTCCTGGGATATGACCACCACAGCGACGTCATTGCGCTGTTTACCTCGATGAAGCGTCGCTGTGAGCAGGAACCGGCGCTGCGCCCGTTGTTCGTGGATTGCCTGCTCGAGGGCATTACGATGTTCGTGGGAATCGAGCGCCTCTTTGCCGGCACAACCGTGGAAGCAGAAGGCTTTGCGCGACCGGCAACCTTCCGAGAGCTGCTTGTGCACTACTTCAAGCGCACCGTCGAGCGTGACAAAGGACTCCCGGAGGAGTTCCTAGCCGTGCTCAGGGAAGCGCTGTCCTGGTACGGACTGCATGAAGGCAGCGACGAAGACCGGCTGCGCGGCGCCCTTATGCGCATGTATCGCTCGCATGCCGACCTCAGGCTCAAACGTGACCTGCTGCAGTACTCGCTGTTCGAGCTTGAGAGGCTGCTGCCGCCCGAGCAGGCGCCCCAGCATCTCGCCGACGCGCTCGACCACATCACGTATCTGTCGCAGTCGGAGACTCCAAATCTCGCCGACGCGGCAATTCACGCGCGCTACCATTTCATCGACCGCGTACAACTGGAAACCCTGAGGGAGGAGAAACGCGACACGGTTCGTCGCGCGATCGATCTGGTCTCCGGCAGGCGCGGCGAGCACAAGCCCTTTACCAAACAGCAGGTGCTCCGGAACCTGGTCGATACCGGTTACAACGTGGTTGCCGGGCTTGTGGAGGAAATCGTCGCCGACCCGCAGGGCACCCGGGCCGCGATCGCGATCGAGGTCCTGGCGCAGCGCTTCAACCGCGACCGAGAGTATCAGGACGGCCGGCGGGTACAGCCGGAGGCTGCTCCGGTCACAGTATTCCGCGCGGCATGCCGCACGAGCCCCTACGAGCCGGGGGAAGAGCGCGATGTGGTATCTTACGTGGCGGTCACCGAAGAACCGAATTATGATGCCGCCTATACGGCGTTCGCGGAGCTCCTCAGAGAGGAACACGACTCCGGGGTAGAGATCGAGGCGGTGCTGCTCGTCTCGCGTAAAACGCAGGACCCGGACAACGAGAACCTGATCGCCTACGCTCTTCGCAACCCGTTGCCGGTGAGCTTCCTGGCGCTCGGGTTGGTACCGCCGGACGGACGACGCTATTACCGGACGCTGCACTACGCGGTGGATGGAACGTGGTGTGAGGACCCTGACCGCCTATCGTTCGGCCCGATGAGCTATCGAGAGCTGCGCGTGTTTCGCCTTCGCCGGTTCCACCTGCAGATGCTCTACCAAAGCGAGTCGGTATATCTGGTCGGGGCTATCGCAAAGGAGAACTCTCGCGACGAACGGCTCTTTGCGCTCGTACAGGTCCCCTCCACCCGCGTTGAGCTGGATGAGAACGGCAACATCGCACGCATGGTCGCGCTAGAGAACGTACTGATGGAAGCGGTGTACGCAATGCGGGCCGAACAGGCCACCCGCAAGCGTCGGTTGCATTGGAACCGCATCTTCCTGCATGCCCGCACCGTAATGCAGGCTTCAATCGAACAGGTGCGGGATTACGGAGGACGGCTGGCCGCACGCACATCCGACCTCGGCATCGAACAGCTGGTCGTGTACTCGCGGCGTCCTCGCCCGAGCGACGGTCGGCTTGAGCAGATCGAGCTCGTGTTCGAGAACATCTCCGGCACTAACTTCAGTTTGCGCGGCCGCGCTCCGTCTACCGAAGCACTTGCACCTATGGACGCATATGTCGCCAAGGTCGTTCGCGCGCGGCAACGCGACGCAATCTACCCGTATGAGATCATCAAGATGATGACCCGCACCGGTTACCCGGTGAAGGAGCCTTTCCCGCGCGGCGAGTTTGAGGAGTTCGACATCAAAATCGATCCGACTACCCAGTCACAGCAGATCATCCCGGTCAAGTCGCGCGCCTACGGGCAGAACGAGTCGAGTATCGTGTTCGGGATCATCACCAACTACCTCCCCACGCATCCCGACGGCGTACGGCGAGTCATTGTTCTCTCCGACCCAACCGGCGACATGGGATCGCTCGCAGAGCCGGAGTGTCGGAGGATCAACGCCGCGCTCGATCTCGCCCAGGAGCGCAGGCTTCCGGTAGAGTGGGTGCCGATCTCGGCGGGCGCGCGCATCGACATGCAGAGCGGCACCGAGAATCTGGACTGGACGGCGGCGACGCTGCGCAGAATCATCCAGTTCACGCAGAGCGGCGGCGAGATCAACGTGATCGTCTCCGGTATCAACGTCGGCGCTCAGTCGTACTGGAACGCTGAAGCGACGATGCTGATGCATACGCGCGGCCTTCTTATCATGACCGAGGACGCCGCGATGCTCCTGACCGGGAAGAAGGCGCTGGACTTCTCCGGAAGCGTTTCGGCCGAGAACAACGTTGCTATCGGTGGAGTGGAGCGCATCATGGGCCCGAACGGGCAGGCGCAGATACGGGTCAGGAATCTGTATGAGGCGTTCAACACGCTGTTCCTCCACTATCAGCTTACCTACACCGGCGCCGGCGCCCCGTTCCCACGCCCGGTCAAGACCGACGACCCGCCGGATCGCGATGTCTGCGTGACCCCCTACCGTGACACACTCGGGCAGGGGTTCGCTACCATCGGCGATATCTTCAGCGCCGAGCTCAATCCGGAACGCAAGAAGCCGTTCGAGATGCGCCAGGTGATGGCTGCGGTCAAGGACTGCGATCACCCGTACCTCGAACGCTGGCAGGAGCAACGCGACGCCGAGACCGCGATCGTGTGGCAGACCCGGCTCGGGGGCTACGCGGTAGGACTGATCGGGATCGAGAGCCGCTCCCTGTCGCGCATCGGCGAGGTTCCGCATGACGGGCCTGAGTCCTGGAGCGGGGGGACGCTGTTCCCGCAGTCATCAAAGAAGGTGGCCCGCGCCTTGAACGCCTTCAGCGCGCGCTTGCCGGTGGTAATCCTCGCCAATCTGTCCGGCTTCGACGGGTCGCCCGAGAGCCTGCGCAAGCTGCAGTTGGAGTTTGGAGCCGAGATCGGCCGCGCCGTGGTGAACTTTCAAGGGCCGGTCGTGTTCCTGGTAACCGCCCGCTATCACGGTGGGGCCTACGTCGTCTTTTCCAAGTCGCTGTCCAGCTCGCTGCATGCGGTGGCAATTGAAGGCGCCTATGCTTCGGTGATCGGCGGAGCGCCGGCGGCCGCAGTCGTGTTTCCGAGGCAGGTCCTGAAGGAAACCCAGGCCGACGAACGCGTTAAGGAAGCGCAGCAGCGGCTTAAAGAGGATGCGAGCTTCGGTCAGGTTGAGTTTGACGAGGTGTTCCAGCGCGTACATCAGGAGAAGCAGGCCGAGCTGGCCGCGCATTTCGATCGGGTGCACTCCGTGGAGCGGGCTAAGACCGTCGGCTCAATCGATGAGATCATCGCCCCAGCCGCGATGCGCCCGTATCTGATCAGTCGAATCGAGCGCGGAATGGACGTACGCTGAAGATCGCCCGCGTTGCGTCCTCGGCCTCCGGAGCCCCGGAGGCTGGGTGCCGCGCCGGGTCCCGCGCGCACGCAGCCGCATCGGCGACCATGTTGCGGAAGTAGCCGGTCTCACTGAAAGGGTTTTCGCGCACGAGCCGCAGCGAGCGATAGCCCTCGTAATACGGACTCGCTGCGCTCTCCCATTCCTGGTAGAGGCCGTTACCAAGCTTGATCTCACCGTGCTCGCAGCTCACCGTCAGCTCGAACACCAAATGATCGCGCCCGCCGCCGATCTCAACCATCAGCGGCACCCCGCCGGCACGCGCGCTCACCCAGGCGCTTTCGCCGCCACGCCGGAGGTCCCCGCTCACTCGCCGCACGCCGCTGAGCGGTACGCCGAGCACAAAGCCGGCGATATCGAGCAGATGCGTACCGTCATGCCACAGCATCGACCATAACGAACGAGTGCGCCCGAAATACAAGCGCGCCGCAGCCGCGCGCGGCTCGCCGTAGCG
>PUNW01000090.1 GCA_003552665.1 Spirochaetaceae bacterium
CGGAGGGAATCTTCCGAACCGGGCAGATTCTTGCCGGCCGGCGCGCGCCCGATCATGTTCGGCGCCAGTTATACCGCTGGATTCGCCAAGGACGCATAATCCAATTGCGGCGACAGGTGTATATGCTGTCGGACAACCGGGGCGGAATGAAACCTCATCCGTTCGTCATTGCCAATTTCCTGAAGGTGGGCTCGTATGTGAGCCTGCAATCCGCGCTGTCGCACTACGGAATGATCCCTGAGTACGTGCCGGTCACCACAAGCGTTACCACCGGTCGTCCCGAAACGCTCGACACGAAGGTTGGGCAGTTCCAGTTCCGTCATATCGCGGCCCGCCTGTTCGGCCGATTCGACGAGTTGCAGGTGGCCCCACAGCAGCATGCATTTGTTGCGACGCCCGAGAAGGCACTACTCGATCTGTTGTATCTGACACCACACAGTGACGATATGAACTATCTCCGCGAACTGCGGCTCACGGCTCCCAGCACCGTGGATTCACAGACGTTCATGCTACGGTTGCGCGAGGCGGCAGAGGAAATGGACACCCCGAAGCTGAAGCGGGCTGCAGAATGGCTTGAACGGATCGAACTATGAAGCCGGTACTGTACAGATTGCTCGAGGGAGAGCCGAATGCGTTGCGAAAGCGAAGCACCGTGCGCGAATACCTGCAGGCACGGATACTGCAGGCGCTTCAGGACTCGGGGGCCTTCGCACACTGGGCGTTTCTCGGCGGAACGGCTCTTCGTTTTCTCTTTGATTTGCCCCGCTACTCCGAGGACCTCAATTTTTCACTCGTCGACGCTGCTCCCTCCGCATTCGACAAGCATATCGACCGCGTTGTCCGCGATCTGACTCGGGAGGCGTACGAGGTCAGCGCAAAAACGCGCGGCGATGGGGCAGTCCGCTCGGCATTCGTGCGCTTTGGTCCGGCGATTCGTCATCATCAATCTCCTCCACTACGACCGCGCATCGTTGTTCGCGGGGAAATTGCACGCGATTTTGGCTCGAAGCTACACGAAGGGTCGCGACTTGTACGATCTGGTGTGGTATCTTTCAGACCGAACTTGGCCACTGCCGAACTTTGATCACCTGAACCTTGCTCTAGCCCAAAGCCAATGGCCGGGACCCGCAGTTACTCAGCGCAACTGGAAGGAAATCGTAGCCGAGGCACTTGGTCGCGTCGACTGGCGCCGCGCGGTGGAAGATGTCGCCCCGTTTCTCGAACGGCCGGGCGAGACAAACCTCATTAACGAGAGAACACTACTCGAGCTCTTGCGGTCGTAGTCCTGCAGAGGTGCGCCGGCGGGTACACCGAAAACTGGTTCGCCGAGGCGCGCAAGCTTGCAGCTCGCTAACAGGCCAAACTGACGCTGCTGCAGCCGCAGCACCGATATTTTCGCGCGCTGTTTCGTCGGCATTTTGCGTCAAAGTTAGCGCCGGACGAGTGGGAGCTAATGGCAGGAGCCGCTGTTGGTCGGGCTCGACGAGGGCCTGATGTGCACAGCACGCAACGGACGCCCGGCGGCCGAGCTGATTCGGAACGCCATGGGGGAATACCGCGCGACGCATCTGCATTCCCCGGAGAGCGTTTTCGACGCCGAGCCTGCGTCCGTCGGAGCAGTGCTCCGCGATCTGCCCGGGAGTTTGCGGCGGCTCATGCTCCGGACGGGCTTGCGCTTGCGCCGCAGGTCGTTGCCGAGTTCACTCACGTCGTCACCGACCCGCGGCGGTCCGAAATGCCTCTTTCCGTCTCCGAGGCTCTGGGGCGCTCACGGCGATGGTGGAACGCGCGGGAAGTTCGGCGCGAGTTACACGACTCGTCACAACCGATCTCCGGGATTTCTCGGCGGGTGCGGCCGGACGTCGTTATCGGCCGGCCTCTCACTCCCCGGTCTGCTCGAGCCAGCGGCGGAAGGTTTCGGGGTCGCGCGGCAACGCAAGCGCTTCGTGCAGGCGGGCGACGGTCTGTTCAAGCACGCGCCGGCGTTGGCGGTTGCGGCGGCGCGTGCGGCGGTGGGCTGTTTGCGGCTGCGGAATGTGCGCGGCGGTGCGCTCTATGAGGTGATGCATGCAGTACTCCGGCAGGTGTGCGCGCAGGTGCTCGGCGTACGGGCTTGCGGCAAGGTAGCTCTCGAGGAATTGCGGGCGGGCTGAAGGCGGAAGAGACATAACCTGGCGCACGAGCACCGCGCCGACAACCCGCGGCATGATCCCGAAGGCATCGACGTACTTGAGCCGGCCGGGGACCTCTTCAACGTAGTTCTTGAGCGCGCTGTCTGAGAAGCAGAGCGCGCGCGGCGCATCACTCAGCGCGGTAATGCGCTCGGCCGCTTCAAGCGCCGCCGGCAGATCGGCGGCCGAGAGGAGCCCGGCTACCTGCAGCTTCTCGAGGAGCTTCGTGAACCTCGGCATCCCGGGCCCGCGGGGCTCGAGCGGGGCCTGGCCGATGGCGACGAAGCGTGCGAGCCTGGCCGTACGTTCGGCGGTCAGCGGCAGCGCGGCAAGCGTGCTCCCCGAAACGAACTCAAGCAGCAGGCTGCGAGCGTCTACGTAGCGCACGCGCGGCACGCAACCGCCCGGTTCGAGCGCGCGCAGGCGCTCGGCGGCGCGTTCGGTCCTCGGCGGCTTCTTAGCCGCAGCGCTCTCCGGCACTGTAACCACTAGCTTCAGGCGTTCCCCCGCGGTTGTGGTTACCAGGTACAGCGCGGTGTCTTTGTGGTGCTTGCCGGTAAGACGGTCCCACACCCCGATCATGCTGCGCACGTTTGCAACGGTGCCCACGCCGGGCACAACCGCCCCTCGGCGTATCGGCATGCCCCCGGCCTGCATGCCGCCTGCGCGCCTGAGATCCGGCCGCGATGATCGCCCCCTTTCCATATGAGCGACATAGTACCGGGCGGAATAGCCTACGTAAAGCGTCGCTCAGGAGACCGGCCAAACGCGGCTGGCAGTGAGGAATCTCGGACGAGGTGAGGGCCAAGAACGGCCGCGCCGGAACGCGGTCCGGGCCGCTCACGCACTATGTGTACGGGGTAGATGCTTGCGGTCTATATCAAGGTGCCGTTTGACGCAGTTTCGCTGTGCGCAGGCTCCCCGGCGTACAGTTTGCGCAGGCGTTCGAGCATCGCTTCGACGCTGTGGTTCTGTTGCACGAACTCGCGCGCAGCAGCTGCAATCTCGTCCCAGCGGCGGCGTTCGGACAGCGCACAGCGCACGGTTTCTACCAGTGCGGCAGTATCGCCTTCCGGGAACAGAAAACCGGTTTCGCCGTCGGTAATGAGCTCCGGCAGGCCGGAGTGATCACTCGCCACGACGATGGTGCCGGCTGTCATCGACTCCTTGGCGACGTTCGGAATGCCTTCGAGATTGCCGTCGGAGTCGCCGACGCTCGGAACCACTACGATATCGTGGGCATGAAGCTGCATGAGAATCTCGGCCGAGGACAAGGTGCCGGTAAAATGTATCAGCCACTCGATACCCAGCTGCCGCGCGAGCGCGTAGGCAGCAACCCGTTCCGGACCCTCACCCACAACCGTAAGGCGGCACTGCAGTCCGGCGTTCGCAAGCTCGGCCAGCGCCCGAACCACGAGGTCGAGCCCTTTCTTGCGCGTAAGCCTGCCTACGAAAAGCAGACGCAGCCGTTCCTCTATCACACGCCCGCTCGGAGCGAGATAGGGAAACTCGTCGAGCGGTAGCCCGGACGGCACCACCCTGATCAGATTAGGATTGTAGCCTTGCTGCTGCATCACCGCTGCAAGCGACTGCGAGACCGGCATTAGACACACTCCGGCCGCCGCCGCACGCCGCAGATCCCCCGGCGAGCTCTCGCTTCGGTCGCGAGCATCGGCTCCGCGAACCGCGGCGAAAAGCCTCGCCCGGCCGGTAAGACCAAGCCCGCTGCAGGCGGCAAGATCGCCCGCAAACCACAAAAACTGCCCGTGCAGCACATCCATTTCGGGAAGGCTCTGCAACACCAACGCAAGCCGCAGTACGTGCAGCCGCAGCGCCCGGCGCCCGAACCGGAAGACATTCAGCGCGCGCAGCGTAAACACCGGCGCCCGAGCAAAACAACCGGCGCCGAGGCCGAGCGCGCTCAGAAGCCGGAACGGCCCACGACCACGGATGCGCGGCGCCTCAGAGAGGCAAGCCGCAACAGCCTCTGCATGCTCGGAGCGCACCATCGAGTCAAACGGCCGGCGGTTTTTCATGATCACCACGCGGCAGTCGAACGCGGGGTCGCCCACCAGGGCCTCCACCAGGCGCACGATGAAAGTCTGCGAGCTCAGCGGGAAGTGGTTCACGATCAACGCGACGCGGATCAGGCTATCGGACATGTTGCTGTCGGCGCTCCGAGATTTTCGCACGCTGTTTTGCGGGCGTTTTGCGGCAAAGTTAGCGTCGAGCGAGTGAGGCTAATGACTACAGTTTCAGCCGGTTACCGCTTGAGCTAGGGGCGTTAAGTTGGAGCTGCGGGTTCAGAACTCACAGCAGAGAACCCGCGTCAGCCGACATCGTCGGCAGAGACTGACCGTAGTTGATCTGCAATTATCCGCATATTGACCGCCACCGGGGAATCGCCCTCAAGCGTCAACACCGGAATACCGGAACGCTCGATCGAGGCGCGGATAAGCTCGTACCACGAGCGCAGATTAGCGGCGTGCTCGAGCTGGGCGGCGGTGGGAACCGGCTCGGGGGGCGGGACGTCGGCGCCGCTCTTCGCTTTGCGCTGCAGCACACGCCGCGCCGAGGTTGTGTCGTCAAGGGAGAGGTAGACGCCAAGCACATATACCCCGCGGCGTCGTAGAATCAGCAGCGGGTCCATACACGACAGATGCGAAGTACCATCGTCGTAATGCCTTTGATTATCGCGCGTAAGTTCATCGGCTCCCCAGGTTCCTCTCCCGTCGGCCTCCCACAGTATGACTCTGTTGCCCTCGCGAACCGCACGCACGAAATGGTCGGCTTGTGCGATACCGCGATGTAGCCGCCGATACGCCTTCTTGAAGTTGCCAACGCCAAGAGAGTAGGGGCGGCAGGCGGTGAGCGCGTGAGAACCGCCGTGAGTCAGGAGATGCTTACACGATTTTCCAGGTTCGCGCAGACAATAGAGCAAGAACTTCAGTGTTACTTTGCGCTTCGGCCCTTGCTTGGCCAGATGATTTGAGCGGGTACTGAAATACGCTATTCCTGAACTCGCGAACTCTGTTTCGAGAGCAAGGCGGAGCGTTGACTTCCCGGAGCCACGGCCACCAATCAAAACCACTACCACTGGGATTCGCAGCACTGAAGACCGGTGCGTTCGGCTATTCGCCACACGGCGATTCGGCTCACTACGCCGCATGTTACCGTTTCGCACCCAATTTATCTATGAGCGTGCAAATGTAGGAGGCTGCGTTCTGCGTTTCGTCTAGGGGGCCTGCGGTGGAAAAAAACAGCATCTCCGTCACTTTCTTTTCCGTGATCTGTGAGATGTACGTGTCGTATAGCAATGCCGCGCTTTCGGCACTAAGCTCGCCCGGTTTCCGCTCTTCGCGCATTGATTCCGGGCAATGGCATACAACAAGAACAGCAGGACGCGGAACGAAACCAGCGATGAACCGCGCGAAAAACGTTTTTCGATGACCGTGCACGGCGGAGTCCCGCAAGCCAAGAAAGTAATAGTCGTAGAAGTAACGATCGATGATCCATATGCCCGGCGTCCAGCCAGTCACCCGGAGCACCGTTAGGCGCAACAATGCCAGCAGACTTATCCAGCTCGACAGCCTTTCCTCCTGGACGTTGCGAGCCACCCCTCTCCCCCGGGACTTGGTGTATCTCGACAGTATTCGATACTTTCGAAAGAATTTTTTAAAACGCATTACGCCGAAGGTAATATGCTGACAAGCATCGGCTACCGCTTGAAGCACGGTACTCTTTCCGGTTCCGTCAGGACCTACAACCGCCACAACCGGATGCCGCGCTCGCCGCGGCCGTTGTTGATGCCTGCGCCAGAGCTTCTTTCGCAGACCGCGTAGGCGCTCTACGTGCGGCTTGATTCCCAGCACTTGCAGCTGCTCTAACGCTCGATACGAGGCTTCCGCCAGCTCGCTTGGATCCGATAAGCTAGATAGAAGCTTCAACGCCGCGTAGTGGGTGTCTGTCCGGTTACCCGCCGTTCGCTTAACGTCAGAAGTCAATTGAGTCCGATACCATTCCAGTCTCCGGCGAACCTCGGAATGTGCGAGATCCTTATTCTTATGGTATAGATGCGTAAGGTAGATGAGACTGGCCGGCGCTGATTCCAACGACGCGCTCTGAGAGCTAAAACAGATATGCGGTTCAAAATCCTCGACGTTCAGAAATGCCGGCCCGCTTGAGCCTTGAAGATCACGCATGGTGAGCTCAATACGCGTCCAAACCTCAACGCTCAGGCCATCGCCATCGGTCGGACCCCAGATTCGCAATTCAGATTTTGCCTCTCGTGCTTGCACCAAATGAAGTGATACTCCACGCTCCCGCGCGGCCATACAGAAGGATTGTATCAGCTGGTGGAGAGCCCCTGGCGCGCAGAACAAGTCGTAATCGCCGTAGATCGTTTCTTCTGCAACGAGCGGCTTGGGTCGCAGCAAACCGACCGGCAAACGGTGTTGCGCACACCGCGACAATACGTCCGTCAAGACCGACAGCGCATTTCGTTGTAACTGACTGTGTCCTTCGAGCTTCATTCTTTTGTCTGCCTCACGTCAAGCAGCAGCATAAGCGACTATTTTACTCTCGCGCTCAAGCTCTAGCCTGAGGTCGCACGCTGTGGTATGCCAGGTTTAGGATTTCTCCGAACAAATCGGAGGGGATCGGCGGATGTAGTGTACAGGTCGCCGTATTTTCCGACCCGCCCGCGAGGTTGCAGGGATGCCCAGAACCATTGGCACAGGCGCCATCGTACCTGTTCTAACGCCAAACCCGCAAGCTGACAACGTTCTCGAGAGCACCGCCTGCAACGTCCATGCTCACCTTCACACCGGCTTCATGCTGTGTTGACATTCGAGGAAGCTCCTTAGAAGCGCTGTCTCTGAAATCATCCCTCGACCGTCCAGCGCGAGATATCGATCGGGGCGCCGAGCAGATAAAGCGCAACCGCGCCGTTTCTGCGGTGGTCTATGTTGCCGGCGAGGCGCTCGAGCTCGGAGACGACGATCAGGAGCCGGACATAGGCGGCGCTCAACGGCACGCCGGTTTCGGCGCAGAGGTGCTGGAAGAAGATATGCTGCCAGCCGCTCTTGAAGCCGTCGAG
>PUNW01000382.1 GCA_003552665.1 Spirochaetaceae bacterium
ACCGTCCACTCAGCGGCTTCGTCGTTGTAATCGTCATCTGAATCGAAAACATCTGCCTCGACAGTGTACGTGCCCGGATCGTCGAACGTGGGGCTCCAATCGTCAGTATCCCACGATCCGCTTAACCCATAGGTGACATCTTCGGGTGAATGATCAACGTACCACTCAGCACCATGAAGCTCACCATCGTCATGCTCTGCCCCAACGACGAAATTCACGCTCTCTCCTTCGGTGATCGTAACCGCTTCGTCAGGACTATCGGGCCATGATTCCGGGCGTACCTCTTCCTCTTCTTCGACAGTAACCGTCCACTCGGCTGCCTCGTCGTTGTAATCGTCGTCCGAGTCGAAAACATCTGCCTCGACAGTGTAGGTGCCAGGGTCGTTGAACGTCCGGCTCCAGTCATCGGTGTCCCACGACCCACTCAACCCGTATGTCACATCTTCGGGTGAATGATCAACGTACCACTCAGCACCATGAAGCTCTCCGTCGTAATGCTCTGCCCCAACGACGAAGTTCACGCTTTCTCCTTCTGTGATCGTCACCTCTTCGTCGGGACTGTCAGGCCATGGCTCTGGAACTGTATCCTCTTCTTCTTCGATGGTTACGTCCCACGAGATCTGCTCACCGGATTCCCAATCCTCAGTATAGGTAACAGCTTCGACCAACTCGTTACCCGGTTCATCGAATGTGTGGGTGTAATAGTCGGTGTCGCTAGAACCACTAATGCTGTTACTGGTCTCAAACTCACCGTCAACGTACCACTCAACATAGCCAAGATCACCGTCGTCGTGTGACACGTCAATGCTGAACTCTTGACTCTCACCTTCCCCAACAGTTACTGAAAAATCAGGATAGTTTCGGTCTGCTTCTGGAGATTCGTTTGCTGAGACAACCGCGATCCCTGTGGTAAGGGATAGTATTAGTATGACTATGAAGGAAATTATAGAACTTCTATTGGAAGTTATCGAGATTGATTGAACTTCTTTAGTATGCCCCCCCATCAGAAAATCACCTTTGATATTCACCATCGCCAACAACGCGCCAGACAAGAACTGCACTCTGGTCCGGAACTCGTCGAAGCAGGCCATCGAATTCGGTTTCTTCAGAAACAGTTGGCTGGTGAGGCATCGGCTTACTACATATGTTATTATAGCATTCTAATAAGAATCTGTCGGCGTTCGCCTCACCAGCTCTGGAATCGTCCCTCTACGACAGTAAGGCCAACCAGAGCACTGAGTCTTGATGAAGAGACTACCGATTATCGCCATTTCGATCCGATGCTCGTCCGGTACCATAATCCAAGCACGGACGTGTTACAGCAATCCTTGATTTCTTGCGGCGGGTAGCGGTCACGAACGTTCTGAAGGTTTTCTTCGCTCTCGATGAGGTGTGTCAGTGCTGCGTCGATGACATCGCTCATCGGTGGATCATCATTTGCTCCGCCAGCGACGATTTCACTGGCCCGACCAAGCTTGTGCTTTCGCTCGTCACTTAATCTGAGTGTAGTTCTGTCAGTCATTTATGTACAATTGTCCATACGGTGGGGGAGTTGGCGTCGTTCTAAGGTGATCAAATACTGTTTACTAATAAACGGTTCAACAGTTCCGAGGCGGACGACAGAGTGATTCCAACATACAACCTTCGATCTATGCACGCAGTTCCGCTCTCACCGCTGGGAGTGTACATACATCGAGGCAACTGCATACATTCGCGTGCGACCCCGTGGAGTTGGGCTCAAAGACCGCCTTTCAGATGTCTGGTTAGCCATTGATTCTTCGTACATAACGCTTCTCTTGGATCTTATTATAAATTCGTACTCTCATCTGTATCACATTGTTGATGACGGGCCATCCTGCGATTCTACGAGAGTTCTGATGATCTGAAAACTGGTAGAAGAACTCTTTTGCGTGCTGGTTGTTCTGGATTTAAACGAGAATTCCGTATCAACAATCTCTATCAGAAGAGCCAATCGGTTAGTGACGGGGGGCCAGATGAATTGGAAAACGGGATAGCGTTGTGTCGGTTGCATCACTGGGCGTTCGATAATGGGTGGTTCGCTGTTGATGATGAGTACAGTGTGCTTGTTAGTGAAGTTCGGGAGAAAGATGGGCATGCAGAGTTCGCGGAGTACGGTGGTGACCCGCTTCACGTTCCAGATACCTCGGACGCAAAGCCATCACTGCCATTCATCCAGTATCACCGTGAAAAACACGGATTTGAGTAGTCGTCCTGTTTCGATCACACTTGCTCGGGATCGACCCCGTACAAGTGCGGGCGCTGTAGTGCATTAGCGATCGTTTTTCTTGTACAATCGAGTTTTTCAGCTGCGGCTGACTGACTTATGTCGCCACGAGCTACCCGGCGGAGCGCGTCTCTCACATCGGTGTAGTTGTCATCGGGTTTCAGGGTCCCGGCTTCGCTAGTGCATCCAATCGGTGGGCGGCCACCATCCCAGTCGATTCCGGCGAGAAGTTCTTCTCCAGAGAGTTCGTCGGTGCTGCCCGTGTTCAGATCCTGCTCCTGATTGTCTTTGATGTCAGATTCGGTGTCTGGCTCAGGTTCGGTAGTTCCAGTGCTGCTTCCGTCGCACTCCTCTATGGTGTCGTCCTGCTCGTGGGATTCTGTCTTGTCGGCGTCCGCCTCAGTGTCAATGCCAAGCGCGCGGCGCTGCTCATCAGAAAGCGCATCGAATCTAGTGTCCCCACGAATTGTGAGTCCGTCGTTGAGACCTATCACATGAGTGTTCTGATGCACAGCATACTCGATGGCTTGCGGCGGGATCACATTGAGATTAGGGGTAATGAGACGAGTACACGTCTCCGTTTCAATAGCTTCAGTCACATCGTCGGACCACTCTCTCGCCACCCACAACATATAGTCGTTGGATTTCCGCGTTGCTCGGACGATGTCGTATGCGTTGTTCGTCTTCTTGAAATGCCATGGAACATCTTGGATTTCCTGGCGGTCAAGCCGCGGTATTACCTCAACCGCTTCTTCTGTGTAGTGGATCCACCCGGTTTGTTCACGGGGGATAAGTAGGACCGCATCTGGGGCAGGTGTACCGTCAATTGACTCTCGGTTTTTCGTGCTCAAAGTGTTCTGTGTGACTATTGTTTTCATATGTGGATATAGGGTTTTTACACACATACGTCTGGCGGGTGTGTACATACTCTCCGAGTTGCTAAGCCCGCGAAAAACTTTTTCGACGATTCTGAGGTGGTAATTGGCAGTATTTCCGTGGGTAAATACCCAGAAAATTTTCCGTAGGTACCTAGGGATATAGACGGGTGAGGGGATTCACCCCTTATTTACACAACCTGTGCGCTTATTGTGACTGAGTCATGTTCTATGAATCTCTATAGCTACAGGAATTATGGTGCTCAGTCGCCGCGCTGCTCAAACACTAATGTGAACGAACTCCGGCTTAAGGATTGTCCATCTAGCGGTCGCATATGAGCACAGACATACTGCCATCGGACTCCGCTCAAAAACTCTCGTTCACCGACACTGACAGAGTCAATGAACTAATCAACGAGCACACCGATACACTTGATCTCCCATCAACTGTTGGCGAGTCGGTTGATCTGTGCAGCTTGGAATGCCTACAGGCCGTAGATCTTGAATCAAGGAAAGAATCCCTGCTCGCAGATCTTGACTCGAAAGACCGACTACTTGACGATCCCGACCCGAAGCCGGTTGTGAGCGAGGAGTTCTCGACGATCGAGTAAGCCGGGATCAGTGATTAACTCGTATCTCCTTCTATGATTTCGATGATTTGCTGCGGGTAAAACGCGAAATTGACGTTTAACGGCCCTTCCTGAAGCGGGTGGTGATTCGAGTGAAGCGTAGAGGAGTGAATCCCGAGGAAATATCGTTGTGGTTCCTTATACACGACCGGTCCTTCACCCATTTGATCAACGATCGACGGTGTAGTGAAGATCGGGCTACCGCTCATACCTGAGTGCGTGTTCGCATCAGTGGCGAACGCGAGATTCCCCATGAACCCGCCGCCGTAGGGACTGGAAATGAGCGCACTCCGTATGATCGGCATGTAATCGTTCGGTTCGATCACTGGGTACCCGACAATCATCGCTTCCTCGCCCGCCATGATCCGGCGTTCGTCTGGTGGGAAGTTCGGCGGGCCGATTGGCTTGTTGATGTAATCGTCCAGATCGTCGTATAGTTCGAGGACGGCGATGTCTGGTTGTGGTTCTGCTGAGTGCTCCATCCACTGCGGTTCGCCGTCTTCAATCAAGTCGAGCGGTCGGGAGATACGAAGCATCGGGACATCTGGACTATCTCGCAGGTAGATTCGGGCTTCTTCAGCTACCGGTTCTTCCTCGCCGTCTTCATTCTCCTCGATGAATACGTGGCGATTTGTGATGAGGTAGTCTTGATCTTCGTATCTGAAGAGCGTCCCCGTAGCGTGACCTTTCCCATCAGGGAGCTTGATTGGTGTGACGCTGAGGAAGAGCGGATCTAAAGGGTTGTTCGGTGTGCTCATGTTAAACTGGTAGAATCAGTTCGCGGTATTGAATATTGGTGTGTACTCTATGAATCCGCAGCGGAAGAGTCGGATTAGGTGTTTCAGGGGCTGGGGATCCTGAAACACAGATAACCGGGACTTTTCTTTTATAATTGTATAACATACGGTATAGCACACAGTATGATACGAAGGAACGGGTTCGAATTCACCCGGAAACTCTGGCAACGATCACAGAACAGCTACGCTACAACAGTCCCGCAAGAGATACTCAACATCAAAGGCGTCCCGGTCGATGAAGATGTGGACGTGAACTGGAGCATCGACGAGACCGGGGACGTGACTGTCACCTTCGACACCCCCCCGGATAGTGATGACGATGAGTGAAGAACTGCCGTTCGAAGCGTGGTTCGTCGTAGAAGTAGACATCGACACCGACCGTGAGGAACCGATGCACGTCCGGCTTCGGGGCCCATTCGAATCTGAAACTCGTTCCGGGCGCGAAAAGGAACAAAAGGAAGAGGCTTGGGAACAAGCAGTTGACGAGTGGGACGGTGACATCCCGTACGATTTCAAAGACTGGTCAGTGAAACGTGTCCTTCTCCGAGATTACGAGCTTGAGAAACTAGACCGGGAAGACGAGGAAAGATTCGAAATTCGGCGGAAGGCAGCTGGTGCGGTCGGTGCGTCAATGTTGGCCAGTGACGGTATCGGTCCGCTGGCCGGCAAGGATTGATCAGAACGATTTCTGGTTAAGCCATCGGGGCTTCCTCGATGAAAGCCGTTCGAACAATCACGTGGTCATGATCTACAATAATGCTTAATCCCTCTTCTTCAATCGCTTCTTCAAACGTTGAATACTCAGAGATCCGGCCATTGATTCTGCAGAGGTCGACATACTCCTTAACACCGGTTACATCCTGGTATGTGAGCACGATCGTTGCAAAAGAGGAGTCGTATCTGTCGGTCAGGATCCCATCTGATATGTAGTCATACTGCTTGGCTTTGACTGTCGGTGGGAACCGCCAAATCTTCATTTCTCCCTGGAAGAATTTCGAATCCTCAGAAGAGTGTATATGCGTCGTCCCTTCATCGTTCTTCAACGGTTCCGGTCGCGGATCATTCGGCAAGGACCGGTCACAATGAATGATATACCCGGTGTTGATCGCTGGACCGTTCCCGATGTTCTCCATCATTATCTGCAGAGTGTTCCCGTCAGCGGTGATCTGATCAATCAGGAGTAATGGTTTGTGTTGTGCGTGCGAGAGCTCGTTCTGCCGATCCATGATGGTTTTCTGCTCGGTCTGTATTTTGTGCTGGTTATAGTACAGCAACACGAGGAGAAGCGACAATACCACTGTAGCAAATGCTTCGTGCTGGCTAAGCGTGGTGGATAGTTCGCCGAGGAGAGGTTGGTCGATGAGGTAGAAGTCGAGGATACCGAGTCCCAGGAGTGCTGTGAGAGTGAGAAAGAATTTATCGGAATAATAGACTCGTTTTGTGGTGTAGCGTAGAAGGTGATATAGGATTTCCAGTATCCCTCGTGGAACATGGTATATGAGGCGTCCGAGTCGTTTTATCATGGTGTCAGGTGTGCTTTATTTACTTTTCAATTTACGGGTATTGGGCAAGGGAGCGTGTTATTACTGGGAGTCCGGTTTTACGATCGTACCCGGTAGGTCACACCAAGATGAGTCTACTGCATGAACAATACGAAACCGGGGACGGTGACCTCGTCATCTTCCGCTGCCGGGACTGCGGGTACGTATCGCTGAGTCTCGGCGCGACGCACGCACACATCGAACCGCACCGTGGGTACACTTGGTTCGGGATACAGCTCCCGTTCACACGGACAGCGATAGCGAATACTGACGAGTTGATGAAACGCACCGAGGTGCTTCGGGTCACAGGCACCGAAGAAGTAGATCTGGAGCAGGTGGAAGGGCTATGACCAGGTGTAGACACCACACCGTCGAACTCGTTAACACGAAAATCCGCGGGCCAGAGAAGTTGCGTACTGCAGCGACGGTGAGCAACTACTCACCGCGTACATCGACTTCAGATTCGAAATCGCTCACATTGAAGCAGAACCGGTACAGGAAACTTTCGAACGAGGACCACACCATGAGTGAACACAAGACCACAGTCGGATACACGCGACTCAGCCAAAAGAGCGATACCAGCATCGACAATCAGAAGCGGAACATCCGGGAGTATTGCGACGAGCACACCCTGGCCCTTGACCGGATCTACGACGACGGGCAGCAAGCAAGCGGGTGGAGTGGATCCAGGGAAGAGTACCAGGAACTCAAACAACGCATTCGAAATGACGAAACGCTTGACGCCGTCATCTTGAACGATAAGCGCCGGATCGCCCGGGACATCGACGAAGTGATGAGACTCATCCCGGATTTCCGCGAGCACAACGTCGAACTCCACACGGTCCGGGACGGCCAGTTGGATCTCCGTGATCCGATGCAAGCCGCGATCGAAATTCTGCAAGCAGCAGCGGCGCACCGCGAAAAGCTGGAAGAGATCGAGAAGGCGGTAGAGGTAACCCAAGCTCGCCAGGAAGAAGGGTATTGGACGGGAGAAGCCCCGTACGGACTCCAGTTTGGTGTTGTCGAAGAACATGGGAAACGGCTTACACCGGATCCGGGCGGGTGGCGAGACGTAGTGCGTGTGCTGGCGCTCCGGGATGACGGGCTATCGTACCGGGAGATTG